>CAZGUQ010000047.1:2310-2602 GCA_964529375.1 Candidatus Woesearchaeota archaeon | reverse complement strand
AATCATTCCAGTTGTAAGTAAAATCTGGACCATGACTTATTCTAAATGTTATTGTATAATCATCTGTATTTAAGTTGTTTGCAGTATCATTGCACCTCATATAGTAATTGTAGGTCGTGTTAAAGGTTAATCCAGAAAGAGTTTGCTGATGTATTGTTGAATTTATTGTTGAAAAGTTGTTTGCAATGTTTGCATATACTGTGTTTGCTGTTACCCCATATCTGCAAGTTGCTACCTCGTTTGTTTGTAGAGATAGTATTTATCTTTGTATTTGAGTATAACTTGAGCAATA
>CAZGUQ010000047.1:0-2300 GCA_964529375.1 Candidatus Woesearchaeota archaeon | reverse complement strand
TTGCTTTACGATAATTTCCGGGTTAATTGGCTTGAAAACTTTTTTGTTTGTAGAGATAGTATAGCCTGGGTTGTGTTGAATGGAAATAAACCAACTGGCAAGCCAGAACTTCTTACGGGGGGAGTTGTGTCATTTGCATCTCCAAATTCAACCCAAATGACAAAATCATCATAATCTATTTGACCTGGATTTCCTCCAACAACCCACACGTCGGGAAATTGAAGAGTTCTTATATTGTATTCCGGCAGGTATGTTCTTTCTGTTTCGGTACTATAACCGTCAGCTACTCCTGTTTCAGAGATGTCTAGGACGCGGGTACTATTAATATACATTCTCAAAAGCCCATCGTTAGCTCGGTGTGCAGAAGGTTTTTTATAACACCAGGTAAACTTATGCCAGTTCCCATCATTAACAGTATCCCAGTGAGGACTCCATGCAGGTTGTGTTGCAAAAGGATCTGATGCAGGAGGACCATCGGGATTGCTTGACCATTGAACAGACCAATTCTTTGCAGCTCCGCCCGTCTGGATTCGACCAGGTTCCCCATAAAGCCACATCTCCATAAATTTAGAGCCAAAAAACCAACCGGGAGTTGCCCGAATATATAAAGAAAAGCAAAGGGTATTATTTCCATAATCTTGAAAACCAGGGCCCATGGCAGAGAAATATGTGTAAATAGGTATTGCTTGCTGTGCTACTCCACTATAATTAGCCCTAAAAGCATAACCAGAACCTCCCCTTCCAGGAATAATCTGAAATGTAGAAGAATTATAACGATCTACCAACAGATACCATGATTGGCCAACACGATTATCAAATCTTGACGGATAATTATCATCTACATCAAAATTATCTGATTTCAAGAGAGTATCTACCCCATCATTATAGGTCGGCTCTGTCGCGCTAACAAACCCCAAATTAATCAATACTAACATAAACAAAAACAACCACGCTCTTTTCATTTTAAATCAACGGAAAAGGGTTTTTTAAACATTATTGTGTATGTGCATGTCTTATTGCCCATCTTCTTCTGATTTCTCTTGAGTTTGTCATTCCCCTAATGAATCTGGATCTTTTTATTAAAATTATTGCAAGAATTATTATTAAGATTGCGCCGATAGCAATTCCGGCATAAATCAGCATATTCTTGCTGAGGATAACTCTTATATTCTTTATTTCACCAATCAGATTTTTTATGCCATCGAACAAACTAGTAAATAAATTTCCTACTTCTTGAAATATGGTAGAAAATATTTGAGTTGTTAAAGCCAAAACAACTATTGCAGCCAAAAGGAGAACAATGCTTATAAAAATTAAAGTTGTCTTATTAAGAAGAACTTTTTGTATTTTTTCCAGATTTATTGAAAATAAAGGCTCGCGCATAGGTCTATGCCACGTTTCCCATTTTCTTCTCATTTCTCTGGAACCAACCATTCCTTTAGCAAACAAGTACTTTTTAATTAAAACCGCTAAAAAGGTTATTATTAAAACTGCAGCGGCAGCAATTCCAGCATAAACCAGCAAATTCTTGCTAAAATTGATGTCTTCTATTTTACCAGTTAAAGATTTAATTCCTTCGATAATTCCGGAAAAGATAGAATCAATTATGCCGAATTTTATTCCAAGAAAGACAAGCCCTGCAAGAATTAACAAACTAAGGGCAAGTGAAACAACAACCAAGAATCTCTTGCTTAAAAGCATGTTTATCGTTGACGGAGAGAATTTGTTAAGCAAAGCTTGTTTAATCTTAATTTTCTGATGTGCATCTCTTGTTCTAATTAAAATAATAACCCCAATAATAAGGATAATTAAAGATATAATTCCAACTAAAATTAAATTTATTTTTTTCAATTGTTGATTAATTGAACTTAAAATCTTGATCTTCTCGCTTTCCCCAATAGCAAAGTAGCTGAAGCTGCTTAGGTTTGTAATATAATTATAATGTGTATCATCTGAGCCAATATAAGTAGTAGAAACAAGCTCGTCCCATTTTTCTTCTGATTCAATATATTTGAAAAGAGAAACATCTTCTTCATTAATCTCGTTTATTTCTGTCCAGTTTTTCTCAACTCCAAATTGCAATGAAGCGCTATCCAGTTTTCCTTCTACATTTTCAACTTTTATCTCAAGATATTGATAAACCTTGCCTGTTTTCTCGACAGAAACCTGGGCAGGTAAGCCCTCGTATTTCTTGACTATCACTTTGATGTCCTGGGCTGTGCCATTTACAGCAACTTCTACTGTCTTTATTCCTGTTTCTTCGCAAAACTCTCTGAATATTCCAACAGAGCCTGTTGTTA
>CAZGUQ010000046.1:0-2660 GCA_964529375.1 Candidatus Woesearchaeota archaeon | reverse complement strand
TATAATATCACTCCTATTAATAGTCTGCCATCCATTAAATGCAAAATGGCGTGCATCTAGCAATTCTTTTTCAATTTGACTGATGGTTCTCTTATCAATGCCTTCAAGTTCTTTGGCTCTTTTTTTAGCACTTTCTTCCGTAAACTGTTTGCTAAAAAACCCGCCTGCAAGAACATCTCCTACAAAAGGCTTATACCAACATTCTTTCCATTCTTCTTCTGTTGGAGCAGATTTAACATACAAAATAGGTATTGTTTGGAGCATTCCATTGAGTTGAAGTATACACACGCATAAAAAAATTATCTGAAATCAGTTTTTAAATATTTATATAATAATTCAGTCCTTCAGCACAGCCACCTTGTTCAAAGAAATCCTGCGCTGCCAGAGTTTCTCAAAACTTGCTTTATTTCATCTATTGTCTTTTGCTGTGTTTTCTTGTCAGACATCCTTACAAATTTAATCAATAAATCACTAAGTTCCTCAATGCCAAGAACTTTTATCTTAAAGCCGTCTGTTATAAAATAAAATCTGAAATTGTTATATTTGAGCTCTTTAATCACAATTCCCCCCACATTTCCCAGTAATTTGCCTTTTTTTGGATTTGCTTCCAGTGTTCTTAAAAGCCTGACTATTCCAATAGATTCTCCTTTAAACTTTTTTTGAATTTCCTTTGCCAAAGAGTCGATTATTTCGACTTTGGCCATTTCTTTTTAACCTCTTCTTCAAATTCATCCAAAGAAATGCAGCCTTTGTCTGACATTAAAAACTGCCTTAATTGTTCCTTTACTGCAAAAGAATAAACCCTTTTTAGAATGGTGTCATAGCTTTCTCCTTTAGCTCCAAAAGAAGCTATTTTATCTCTTGTTTCTTTGCTTAATTGAATGGTTGTGGTTTCCATTTTAATCTATGATTATTATAGAAGCCATAGTTTAAATACTTTTCTTCCTTTTAACATTAATCCCTCAGCACAACCACATTATTCATTCCCCTTCTTTTCCTTTCAATGAGCTGTTTTGCTTCAAGCTTGTCAAGCAGCCTTGTTATCCCTACTTTTCCAATCCCGAACTTTTCCATAAGCTCAGCCTGGAAGATTGTTCCGTTTTCCTTTTCAAGAATTTTCATCACTTCCTTTTCTTTTTTGTCCAAACCGCTCAAATCAATTTTTTGCTTTTTTTCCTTAAACTTCTTTATGACTATTTTCTCCTTTGGCTTGGCAAATATCAAAAATAAGCTTACTATGACAAGAATACCTGAAATGGAAAGAGCAAAATAAGTTTGCTTATTTACAGTATCAAACATTTCGCATGACTGCACATCCCCATGCTGCAAAAAGCAGCTGTTCCTGACAGCCTCATTCAAAGTGCTGTTAAATAAAAATATGAGGAAGATTACAAATACAGATATTCCAAGCAAAAGATATCCTACATTTTTATTTTCCATTTTTTGTTTTATTCTCTTTTTCAAACATTTCTGAGCTTTTTAACTATTTCCTTCACTTTATCAAGGAAAAAAACAATTTCTCTTTCAGTGTTGTATTTGCTTAATGTTATTCTTAGAGAACTTTCAATCTCTTTTTCAGAAAGACCTATGGCTCTCAGCACATGGCTTTTCTCACTTGTATTTGCAAGGCAAGCGCTTCCTGCAGACGCATATATTCCCTCATTTTCCAAATAAGTCAGCAATGTTTCCCCGTCAATGCCTTTGAATGAAACATTAACATTATTGCATAATCTATTTTCAAAAGAACCATTCAGTTTAACATCTTTAATCGTTAACAAACCATTAATCAGCTTATCACGAAGTTTTTTCATGCTATCAATATCTTTTTGATTCATTAGTTGAACAGCTTTTGCAAAACCAACAATGCCTGGGACATTCTCTGTTCCTCCACGCAAACCTTTCTCTTGTCCTCCGCCATGCAGAAGCAGAGTCAATTTAATTCCTTCTCTTACATAAAGAGCACCAACTCCCTTTGGTCCGTGAATTTTGTGTGCATTCAAAGTCATCAAGTCAATGTTCATTTTATTTACATCAATAGGAACTTTCGTAAAGCTCTGACAGGCATCTGTGTGGAATAGTATGCCTTTTCTCTTGCACAACTCACCTATGGCTTTAATATCCTGGATTGCGCCAATCTCATTATTTCCGTGGATAATACTTACAAGAAATGTTTTTGGAGTTATTGCTTTTTCAATATCTTTCAAATCAACAAACCCTTCCCTGTTTACATTTAGATACGTTACTTTTGCCCCTTGATTTTCCAACCATTTGCAAGGGTTAAGAACAGAATCATGTTCTATCTTTGTTGTGATTATGTGGTTTTTCTTTGGGTTTCTAGCAAAAAATGCTCCTTTCAAAGCAAGATTATTTCCCTCTGTGCCACCAGAAGTGAATATTACCTCAGATAACTTTGCCCCTATTCTTGCCGAGATGGTCTTTCTTGAACTTTCAACAGCTTTTCTTGCTTTTGCACCAAGTGCATGTTTTGAAGAGGCATTTCCATATTCTTTTGTAAAATAAGGCAGCATTGCTTTTACAACTTTTTCATCCATCTGCGTTGTAGCTGCGTTGTCAAGATAGATTGGTATCATAATTGTTAAATAAGGATAAAGATATTTAAACCTTATATTGGCTTTTGGATTACCTTTTTATAGTTAAAA
>CAZGUQ010000045.1:0-2924 GCA_964529375.1 Candidatus Woesearchaeota archaeon | reverse complement strand
TAAAGGAACTTCCTATCTTTGATATAATATGGGTCCCAAATTATATTGTAATAAAAAATGACTTCACAAAAAAATATTATGATACTATCTTAAAACTCGCAAAAAATGCAGGAAGCCTTACAATAGCAACAGATTATGATATTGAAGGAGAAGTTATAGGGTTAAACGTTGTTCGCTTTATTGCTGGGCAAGAAGATGCTTCGAGAATGAAATTCTCAACTCTTACAGAAAAAGAATTGAATGACTCTTATGAAACAAAAAGCCAGACTCTCAATTGGGGACAGGCAATTGCCGGAGAAACAAGGCATTACTTAGACTGGTTTTATGGAATAAATCTCTCAAGAGCACTAATGAATGCCTTAAGATCGATTGGAAAATTCAAGATAATGTCTATTGGCAGAGTTCAGGGTCCTTCTCTTAATCTTATTGTTCAAAAAGAAAGACAAATTCTCGGTTTCAAACCAATGCCCTACTGGCAGATATTTATTACTCTTGAAAATCCAAAAATAGAACTGCAGCACAATAAAGACATTTTCAAAAAAACAGAACTTGAAAAATTTCGTGGATTGCAAGGCAAAATTGCAGATGTAACAACAGAAAAAAAAACCCAAGAACTTCCGCCAAATCCTCCTTTTAATTTAACAACTCTACAAACAGAGGCTTACAGACTTTTCGGAATTAATCCAGGCAAAACCCTTCAATTAGCTCAAAGTCTTTATCTTGCAGGCCTTATTTCCTATCCAAGAACTTCAAGCCAAAAACTTCCGCCATCTATAGGATACCAAGAAATCCTAAACAAGTTGGCGATAAAATATAATGTCAAAGATCTTATAACTAGAAAAACCCCAATTGAAGGAAAGAAAACAGATCCTGCACACCCATCAATTTATCCAACAGGAAACTCTGGAAATATTGGAGAAGATGAAAGAAAAATTTACGATTTAATTGTAAAGCGCTTCCTGTCATTGTTCTGCGAAGATGCTATTATTGAAAACAAGACGATTCGGGCAGAAGTTAATATTGATGAAAAAATTGTTAATGATAAAAAAAGAGGTGATAAAATTGGTGTGGATGATCAAAATAGTGATAGTAGGGAAAGTATATTAATTTTTAATGTAAAAGGCTCTGTAATTACACATAAAGGCTGGTTGGCTCTGTACCCAATTAAAATTTTGGAATCCAAGATTCCAGATGTTAATGGAAAAATTAGAATTGCAGATTCTAGAATTCAGGAAAAAGAAACCCAGCCTCCAAAACGATTCTCGCCTGCTTCTCTTATTACCGAATTAGAAAAAAGAAATCTCGGAACAAAAGCCACAAGAGCTAGCATACTCGACACTCTTTACCAACGCGGCTATGTTCAGGGCCAAAGCATAACTGCAACGCCATTAGGAATATCCTTAATCGAAACTTTAGAAAAACACTCGCCAATAATAATTGACGAAGCCTTAACAAGAGATTTTGAAAAAGAGATGGATTCTATTCAGACATTAAAAAAGAATCAAGTTGAGAAAGAGCAAAAAGTTATTGAGGAAGCCAAGGCTGTTATAGTTAAAATTGCAGAGCAGTTCAAAAAAGAAGAAACAGAGATTGGAAATGAATTATCTGGAGCCAATGAGAAACTTTGGCAACAGCAACGTGAAGACAACAAACTAAATCAATGTCCATTATGTAAAAAAGGAAATTTACAAATTCTTTATTCAAAAAAAACAGGGCGTTCTTTTATAGGTTGTTCTGCATATCCCGAATGCAAAAATACCTATTCTCTGCCTCCAAATTCATTGATAAAGCGAGCAGACAAAACCTGCGAGGCGTGTGCCTGGCCAATGCTTCTCTCAATAAAACGGGGAAAAAGGCCGTGGATTTTCTGCTTCAATCCTGGCTGTGTTTCCAACAAGGAGAGGATTGAGGAATACAGAAGGAAGAAACAGGCAGAAGAGAACAATAATAGTTAAAAAGGGTTTATTTATAATTAAGAGATGAGAGTTAATGCACTTTTAGAAGAAAGAGATGTTGAAGTTGATATTAATGGTAAAAAAACAGAAATTTCCACAATAGAGGGAATGGTACTGGGTGTGACTGGATTTAATGATGGGCTACATGTCTCATTAGATTCAGAAAAAACCACCTATGGTAAAACCACCTATAGTATAAGCAGGATAATATTTGATGGTATAAGCCCTGTAAGAATGGGAGACAGAATAAGAGCAGGATTAATAGTTACTCCCGAATTTGACAAAAAAGCCGTTTATTTAGGATTAATGAAAGATGCTTCTTCCAATAGCGCTTATGAAAGAATAGACTTCATGAATGGTTATGATCCCCTACATGTAGATTGGAAAAAAATGGGTTTGCCCTAAACCCACTTCCCCAGCGTCGTCTTAAATCCTCAACTAAATCAACCTCTTATATTCTTTCAGATACCTTTTAAATAACCATTGCAAAAATATCTTTTCTTCTTGTTTTAATTGAGCTCTTTCCAATGCAGTATAATAACCATTTCTATTTTTGTAAGAAATATCTAACATAGGAAATCCATTTCTGTTCAGGATAAAATTCATCATTAATCTTGAGATTCTTCCGTTTCCATCTGAAAAAGGGTGTATTGTTACAAACTTTAAATGAACTAATGCCGAAAGAGATACAGGATGTAATTTGCCTTTGTTTTTATTGTACCAATCAAAAAATTCTTTTAATAAAATCTCTAATTCTATAGCAAGCGGCGGAATAAATTGGCTTCCAGAAATTGCAACTTCATGATTTCTTATTTTTCCCGCAACATCTGGTTTAGTTTCTGAAAGTAGAGTTTTATTCCATTGCAATACAATTTGGAGATTAAGGTCTTTAGGATAATTTAGCATTTCGTAAAAAATCTTTTTATGAGCTTCTGCCTCTTTTATATCTCTTAGGGGTTTTTTAGGAGT
>CAZGUQ010000044.1:0-2954 GCA_964529375.1 Candidatus Woesearchaeota archaeon | reverse complement strand
GGAAAACTTGACGTCGCTGTTGTGTTCAAGATTGCAGAAGAAATAGCAAAGCAAAAGTTTTGCAGGTTTGAATCTTTGTTGCAGTCCATTGACGCAGGAGTGAGAATAGGTTTTGCATATGCAACTCTTGGGGTTGTTTCTTCTCCTATTGAAGGCTTCACAGAACTTAAACTGGCAAAGACAAAAGAAGGAAAGGATTATTTTGTTGCTTATTTTTCAGGACCGATAAGAAGCGCAGGAACGACAGCATCATGTGTTGTTTTAATGTTGATAGATTATTTAAGAGAAATGTTTGGATATGAAAAATATGACCCCTCAGAAGATGAAATAAAAAGAACTTATACTGAATTGATGGATTATCATGAAAGAATAACGAATCTCCAATATATGCCTACCGAAGAGGAAAGCCTTTTCATTGCAAAGAGTCTTCCATTCCAGGTTAATGGAGAAGCTTCTGAAACAATTGAAGTTTCAAATTACAAAAATCTCGATAGGATTGAAACGAATTATCTTAGAGGAGGAATGTGTCTTATTATTGGAGAAGGACTGGCTCAGAAAGCAAAAAAGGCATTTAGATTATTGAAAAGTCTCAAAAACAAGGGATTCAAATCCAGCGGCTTTGATTTTCTTGAAGAATACATTAAGATACATGAAAAAAGAGAAGTGGGAAAAGCAGAAGAATCTCCAACTTATATAAAAGATCTTGTTGCAGGGAGACCTGTCTTTGGGCATCCCTCAAAGTCGGGAGGATTTAGATTCAGATATGGAAGAGGAAGAAATTCTGGATTCAGCGCTTTTGCAATTCATCCTGCAACAATGGCAATAACAGATGATTTTATTGCAACAGGAACACAACTTAAGATCGAGAAACCAACAAAAGGAGGAGTTGCAACGAGTTGTGATAGTATTGAAGGGCCCATAGTCAAGTTAGTGAATGGAAGCGTAAAAAAAGTAAAAACAAAGGCAGAAGCCAAAAAACTTTATCCAGATGTTGAAGAAATAATTTATCTTGGAGATATTCTCTTTCCCTTTAGCGATGTTGCAAACAGAAATGCTGAACTAATCAAACCGGGATATGTTGAGGAATGGTGGAGTCTTGAACTGAGAGAGAAAGATTTGGAATCGGAAAAGAAAATAGACAAATTTAATGTTAATATCGAGCAGGCAATAGAGTTGAGCAAAAAATATGATATTTCCCTTCATCCAAAGCATATCTTTTATTGGACTGAAATTACTCATGATGAGTTTTTTGGAATGATTGACTGGCTGAAATATTCAAGGATTGCTGGAAAAATAATTCTTCCATACAGAAAAAATGATCAAGAGAGATTCAAACTGGGAAAAAGGGCACTCGAGCTTCTTGGGTTAGAGCATGATGTCACAATAGAAGACGTTGTTCTTTCCAAGGAAAATAGCAAGGCTCTTTTTGCAAATTTGGGAATAGACTTGGGAGTTTTGGATAAAGAAGAACAACTTCCAGAAAATTTAATTGATAAAGATGTTCTTACAAAAGAAAAATCTGTTTTGGAAATAATAAATTCAATTTCCAAATACAAAATAAAGGACAAAGCAGGAGATTTTATAGGGGCGAGAATGGGAAGACCTGAAAAAGCAAAGCTGCGAAAACTTATTGGAAGCCCAAATGCTTTATTTCCTGTTGGCACAGAGGGGGGAAGATTGAGAAGTGTCCAGGCTGCATGTGAATTTGGAAGCGTAAGAAGCAGTTTTCCAACAAGATTTTGCGAGAAATGCAGCAAAGATACAATTTATCCGGCATGTGAAATTTGCGGAGAAAAAACAAAGAAAATGTACTATTGTTATGAATGCAAAGTAAAATCCTTTTTCAAATGCAAGGATCACCCACAAAAAAGCCATTCATATTCAACTTTTTCATTGGAAATAGGAGATTATTACGAAAAGGCACTTGCTAGGTCGGGGTTGACAAAAGAAGAAGCTCCTCCATTAGTTAAAGGAGTCAGAGGAATGTCTTCTTCGGGAAAAGCGACTGAGAATTTGACCAAAGGAATACTGAGGGCAAAGTACGATTTGCAAGTCAATAAAGATGGAACAATAAGATTTGATGTTACGGAACTGCCTTTGATATGTTTCAAACCAAAGGAAATTTCGACAAGCATAACCAAACTGAAGGAAATGGGATACGACAAAGATATTGATGGGAATGAAATTGTAAATGACGAGCAGATAATTGAGATTATGCCCCATGATATTTTGCTTCCAAGTGCACAGGCCCCCCATGATGAAAAAGCAGATGATGTTTTTGTCAGAGTTTCAAGATTTATAGATGATCTTCTTGTGAATTTTTATGGGCTTAATCCATTTTACAAAGCGACAAAAAGAGAGGACCTTGTTGGGCATATGGGAGTTTGCATGGCTCCACACAATTGTGCGGGGGTTATATGCAGAATAATAGGATTTTCAAATGTTCTTGGATTATATGCAAGCCCATATATGCATGCCGCAATAAGGAGAGACTGCGACGGGGACGAGGCTGCAATAATGCTTCTCGGGGACGTTCTTCTTAATTTTTCTAAAGAATTTCTTCCAAGTCATAGGGGAGGAACGCAAGATGCTCCTTTAGTTTTGAATGCAAAGATAAACGCTGGAGAAGTTGATGAACAGATTCTTGATTTTGAATTTGTAAGGGAATATCCTATTGAACTTTACAGGATGGCTGAGATGAGAAAACATTCATCTGAAGTAAAGATAAATGACTTGAGGACTTTGATGAGAGAAAAGAAGGAGACTTTCTTAGGAATGGGATTCACACATAACACTGAGAATTTCAATGAAGGGGTTGTTTGTTCCAGCTACAAATCCCTTACAACAATGGAAGATAAGGTGAAACACCAGATGGAACTTGTTGAAAGAATAAGGGCGGTTGATGCAGCTGATACTGCAAGATTAGTAATCGAGAGACATTTCCTAAAAGATTT
>CAZGUQ010000043.1:0-3193 GCA_964529375.1 Candidatus Woesearchaeota archaeon | reverse complement strand
GCTTTTAATCCAGGTGTCGTGGGTTCAAATCCCATCGGGGCCATATTTGCTAAAACCCTTAAAAACCTGTTTTTACGAAAGGTTTTTAAACCAAATTTTGATTTCTTTTATTATTAGTCAGTTGTTAAAGATAGTCTTTTCGGCTGATTAAAGGTTAAACCAATTCCTGCCCTAAAAAATGCATATTCTACAGCCAAAACACTCAAAATTGAGCGAAAAAGAGAGTCATGAATTACTTGAAAAATTAAACATTTCTAAATCACAACTTCCAAGAATTTATTCTACAGATGCCGCATTACCTCAAGGATGCAACGTCGGTGATATAATCAAAATAGAGAGAAAAGACGGAGAAAAAACCTACTTGTATTATAGGGTTGTAATCTAATTAAGAAATAATGGAAACCACACATAAACACCTGGTAATGAAGAAATACCTCGAAGAACACTCACTCGTAGAATCGAACATAATTTCTTTTAATAATTTCATTGATAAAAGAATGCAGGAAATAGTTACCGAAATTGGAGAAACAATTAACAATGAAGATTTTGAAATCAAGCTCGGTAAGATAAGTATTGGCAGACCAAAGATAATCGAGGCTGATGGTAGTTCGTCATTGGTTACACCCACAGAGGCAAGATTAAGAAGCTTAACTTATGCTGCTCCTGTTTATCTTGAAATCAGTGTTAAGAAAGATGACCAGGTTGATTCTGAAACAGTTGAAATCGGGAAAATTCCCATAATGGTAAAAAGCAAGATATGTAATACTGCGGGAATGTCTAAGGATGATTTGATTAAGAATTACAACGATCCCCTTGATCCGGGCGGATATTTCATAATCAAAGGTAATGAAAGGGTAATGGTTATGGCAGAAGACTTGGCGGAAAACCAGTCTTTTGTTGAGACTAATTCAAAGGGCGACTTAATTCTCAAAATGTTCTCATTAAAGGGAACATATAGAATTCCTGTTAAGATTTCAGAGGATAAGGAAGGTGTATTTAATCTTTCTTTCAGCAGATTCAAAGACTTGCCTGCCATTGTTATATTGAAGGCATTGGGGTTAACAAAGGAATCAGATATTGCAAAATACATCGGAAAAGAAACAGATAGCGTTATTGTCAATCTTTATGAATTTGTTAATATCGCGGAAAAAGAAGATGCTATGATTTACATTGCGGAAAAAACAAACCTTCAGGGGACAAAGAAGGAAATTCTTGACAGGGTTAAGCAGAGGATTGATTCATATCTTTTCCCACA
This sequence comes from Candidatus Woesearchaeota archaeon, assembly GCA_964529375.1. Taxonomy (GTDB): domain Archaea; phylum Nanobdellota; class Nanobdellia; order Pacearchaeales; family GW2011-AR1; genus ASMP01. The sequence goes on along the minus strand of CAZGUQ010000043.1, from coordinate 1,938 downwards.
TATCGGCCAGAAAAAAGAAGACAGAATAAAAAAAGCAATAACACTCTGCAAACTTATAAAACAGTTTTTGACAGCGAAGGAAAATCCAGAACTTAGAACAGACAAAGACCATTATGCAAACAAAAGAGTCAGGCTTTCTGGGGACTTGCTTGCTACATTATTCAGAGTTAATCTTGGAATTCTGATAAGAGACATCCAATATTCTCTTCAAAAATCAACAAAGAGGAAAAAATTCTTCTCGATAAAAATAATCGCAAAATCCACATTGTTTTCACACAGAGTTGAGTCTGCTATTGCAACTGGAAGCTGGACGGGAGAAAGAAGCGGAATAACCCAGAATATGGATAAGACAAATTATCTGGCTATAATTTCCCAACTGCAAAGAGTATCTAGCATGTTACCATCTGACCAGGAAAATTTCATGGCGAGAGTTCTTCATCCGACACATTATGGAAGATTCTGCCCTATTGAAACTCCTGAAGGGACAGAGATTGGATTGAGGAAGAACCTTGCGATTCTAAGTAAAGTTTCAACAATAATCAATATCGAAGAAGAAAAATTCTTGAAGGATTTAGAATCTATGGGGCTGGATAAAGAAGGGGTTGAAGGTAGAGAAGTATTCTTTAACGGAATATTTGTCGGAAGCGTAAAAGACCATATTGATTTTGTTAGAAGAGTAAGGGAAATGAGGAGGGATGGAAAACTATCATACCAGTTAAATGTCCGAGATGATGAAGGGTTCCATAATGTTTTGATTTCAACAGAACCGGGAAGAGTTCTGAGGCCTGTTATAATAATTGAAAACGGAACTTCAAGATTAAAGAATGAGCATCTTGTTCAGTTGGAACAAGGAGACTTGAAATGGGATGGGCTTATTGAAAAAGGAATAATTGAATATCTTGATGCGGCAGAAGAAGAAAATGCATTGGTTGCATTGAACGAGCAAGCGATAACTCCCGAACACACCCACCTTGAAATTGATGCTACTGATTTATTTGGGGTTGTTACAAGTTTGGTTCCATATGGAAACCATGACCAGAGCTCGAGGTTGAACAGGGGAAGTAAGACACAAAAGCAGGCACTTGGATTATATGCAGCAAACTATCTTTCAAGAATAGACACAGATGTTTCTATACTTCAATATCCACAAAAACCAATCGTACGAACTTTTGTTTATGATACCTTGAAAATTTATCCAGCTGGACAGAATCTTACGGTTGCCATAATGACATATGAAGGATATAATATGGAAGATGCTCTTGTGTTCAACAAAGGAAGTCTTGATAGGGGTGTTGGAAGAAGCTTCTACTTCAGGCCATATGGTGCTGTTGAAATGAATTATGCAGGTGGGTTGAAAGACGAGATTGCTATTCCTGAAAAAGATGCATCTGGTTACAAAACAGAAGCAAGTTATAGATATTTGGAATCAGACGGAATAATTTCTCCCGAGGAAACAGTAAATGAGGGAGAAGTCCTTATCGGAAAAATGTCTCCTCCAAAGTTCTTGTCTGAAGCAAGAGAAATTTCTGTGAGAACAAAAAAAGAATCCAGCGTTGAGATGAGACAGGAAGAAAAAGGAACAGTTGATTCTGTTTTCATTGCAGAAGATTCAGAAGGAAATAAAATAGTTCATGTTAAAACAAGAGACCAAAGAATTCCTGAAATAGGAGACAAATTCGCAACATCACACGGACAGAAGGGAGTCATCGGAGCAATAATACCTGAAGAAGATGTTCCATTCACATCTAGAGGAGTCCGACCAGATGTAATGTTCAACCCTCATGGACTTCCAAGCAGAATGACTGTTGGTTATCTTCTTGAATTGCTTGCGGGAAAAGTCGGAGCTGCAAAGGGAGATGTAATGGACGGAACATCATTCTCTGGAGAAAGCAAGAAGGATTTGGAAGCTCAATTAAAAGAACTTGGATTCAGATATGA
>CAZGUQ010000042.1:0-3246 GCA_964529375.1 Candidatus Woesearchaeota archaeon | reverse complement strand
ATTTCTTTGAGAATGAGCTTACAATAATAACAGACCAATGGGTTGACAAGAATGCATTGAATGACACGTTAACAGTAAGAAAAAAAGTCCTGATGATTTGCGATACAAATAATTTTTCCCAGAATGCAGACAAAATAATAATAGGAAACAACAAAAGCCCAAAGAGCATCGGACTTATATTCTATCTTCTTGCACGGGGCTATTGTAAAGCCCGCGGGCTTTCCACAGAGAGGATTCCTGAATTGGAATGGTGGACAGGAGAAGTTGAAGAGAAGCCAAGAGCAAAAGAAAAACCTATTCTGGCTGAAGCCGGCGCTGAGTTTGGGGTTTGATTCTAGAAAGGTTTATAAAGAAATAGCTCACCCTAAAAACAAGATGTTAAATCAGATTAGAGCAAACTTCGCAAATGCAGCAAGATCTTCTTCAAGAGATGGTAAAAGCCAAGAGGAGTATGAAGAAATAGGTGTAAAGAGATTTAAAAGAAAAACTCTCGGACTTTGTGGAGATGGTGCTGTTAAGTCTGTTGATGAACTAGCCCTGATATTAACTGATATGGGTGTTGCAAGTTCGATGGATAAAGGAAGAGGTCTTCTTGAGCAATTTGATGGAGAAGCACTTGATTATGGAAGAGGATATTTAACTTTTAAAAGAACTAGTGAACAGGGAAGAGAAGCTTTTATTATTGGAACACTTCCTTACTTAAGTGACCTATCAATTTCTTACCCTATCGATGCGCAGAATATGCGTGAGTTGGGGATGTATAAGTTTGTGCATACCTCCCGATAAAATAGTCTGTATAGAACTTATCTTTTTTGCTTAGTATATAAATCCCTTTGTCTAGTGATTTGAATTTCTTGCTTAATATATCTCCCATATGGCCTAAAACAGCAATTATCCCGCCTTTTTTTAGATGATTTTTAGCCACATCAAGAATTTTATTTAATTCATTTTGATCAAAGTAACTTGAGCTGCCAAATGAAAATGAGCTTAAGATAAAATCAAATTTTTTGTTTAACCTAAGTTTTCTGATATCTTTTTTGATAAATGTACATCCCTTCAGGCCTTTCCTTTTTTTAGCCTGTTTTAACATCCCTTCAGAATAATCAACTAATGTTGCGGGATAAAAACCTTGTTTAACAAACATTTCAGTTATTGCTCCGGTCCCTGCTCCCAAATCAAGCATCTCTCCTCCAAGAATATATCTTTTGACTTTCTTAATCAGAAATTCTGCCGCGGCGGGCTGCAATTCTAGAAGCTCGTCATAATCTTTAGAGTATTCATCATAAAATTTTGATATTTCTTCTTTAGTGTAATCTATTGGTATAAACAGTCCCTTAGGAAGATATGTTTTATAGAATTGAGTTCTTTGGCCAGCCACTCCTTTCTTGCCTAAATGAATAGAAATAAAATTAATACCTTCAGGCACATTTTTAATTCTGATCCATGCGGGCCTGCCTTTGCTTTTTTTGTCATAAGTAAATTTGAGGCTGTATCTTTTAGCATCAATCTTCTTGAAAATTTGACGGATTTCCATTCTTTAAACTAAATAAAAAGGAATTTAAATATCCTCATATATCAATAGGTAACATTAATTTTATAACCTAATTTTCCTTATTTTTACAATGACAAAACACGGCAGATTGAAAGAATTAAAAAGAAAACTTAAACCAAAGATAAAGAAATTCTTTAGCATTCTTCTTGGGCTTGTGTTCTTTCTTCTTTTGATGGGTTCTGCATTTACAATCAGCACGCTTTTTGGAATAATGTTTGTCGTTGCATTTGCTCTTTCAATATATAATGGAGATTTAAAGAGAAAGCCATGGAAGCCAATCGCAATTTTCATTGGAGCTTTATTAGTAAGAATTGCATTGAATCAATATCTTGATCCTGTTCTTGCATCAAAAACCATGATGGATCTAATAGTCTCTGCATTGATCTTCCTTTCTATACTTGTATTCGGGTGGAGAATTAAGAAATCTTAAACCACAGCCAGCTCATTTAACAAATTCAACATTATCAAAATCTTTAAATTGATTATCTCCAGTTACAAATTTCATATTTCTATTAAGAGCCATTATATATCCCAAACAATCGATATAGCTAAATTTATTCTTTATATTTTTCTTTCTAAAATTAGAGGCATCTTTTATATCTTTAATCTCTATATTAATTACTAAGGGCTTTAGCTTGTCAATAATTTCATCTGCTTTTTTTTCATTAAATTCTCCGCCTATTCTATAATGAACTTCCAAAAGATTTGCAAACCCAGTAAAATTTATTGTTTCCTGAAATTTATTAAAATTTTTATTTTCTTTTATAATTTCAATCAAAGCGTAACTATCTAAGAAATATGTTTGTGTTGTTTCCATTTTCTTCTCTCTGCTTCAAATTCTTCTTTTCTTATTTCATCCTTAAATTTTTGTGCATTTATTTTCCATCCCTTTAAAGAACCAAATATTTCTTTTATAGGATTTCCTTTTTTAACTTCTACAATTATTTCTGTCTCAAGAGTTATTCTCTCTCTTCTAGCAAAGTCTTTCGGAATAATTATCCCAATTGAATTACCCCATTTCTTAGGCTTAGTAATTATTTCCATATAATGTATAATGTATAACCATATATAAATCTTTCTAAACCCTAAACCACAGCCAGCTTTTTCCTGGCTTGGAGCCATAATGAGTTTTTATCAAAACATAATCGCCGATTAGCTTCTTGCCATTAAGCTTAAACTCTATTTTATTCGGGCTTTTATTTTTTAATTCATATGTTCCCTTGTCCCAGATTTCAACTTTTCCTGCGCCATAATTCCCTTCTGGTATAACACCCCGAAAAGTTGCATAAGCTAAGGGGTGGTCTTCAACTTGGATAGCCAGTCTTTTTGTTTCTTTTGCAATTGGTGGCTCTTTTGGCACAGCCCATGAAGCTAAGACACCATTCATTTCTAAACGCAAATCCCAATGCAAATTTCTTGCCCAATGTTTATGAATAACAAAGATTAATTTCTTTCCAGAGGATTTTATTTTTCCTTTTGGCTCTGGTGTTTGAGAGAATTTTCTTTTCTGTTTGTATTGTGAAAGGGGCATGAAAAAAGAAAGTAAAAATATTATATAAATTCTACTAAATTCCCTCGAAACATTTATAAACGCTCGGCGAGATAAATTCTTGTTTAACTAAGATGAGTGCCTTACAAATGTGCATACTATACACACGCGAAAAAACTTTTGTTTTTTTGCACGGTCTCTTTTT
>CAZGUQ010000041.1:2451-3276 GCA_964529375.1 Candidatus Woesearchaeota archaeon | reverse complement strand
TTATTTTCTACCAAGCCAGCTCAGCAAAAAGGTTTATAACCAAGCAAAACGTCACATAATTATGAAAATCCTGGCCTTTGCAGACGTTCATGGTGATTTAAGCACTTTGGAGCACATCAAGAAAGAAGTCAAATCCAAAAAGATAAATTATGTCGTATGTGCAGGAGATTATACTTTCTTTGAGCATCATATTGAATTTTTAACCAAGAAACTGTCCCAGTTAGGAACTGAGGTGATATTAATCCACGGAAACCATGAAGACAGCGAAATTGTAGAAGTCCTTTCCAGAAAATACAAGAACGTGCATTTCATCCATAAAAAAATAAAAAAAGCAGGGGAATACGCATTTATAGGCTATGGCGGAGGAGGATTCTCTTTAAATGATCCAGAATTTACCAAAACAATGCATAATTTAACCAAAAATATAAAAGAAAAAATAATTTTAGTCACTCATGCCCCGCCGAATGGGACAAAGCTCGACTTCTTGCCCGGTCTTGGATACGTAGGAAACAAAGATTACTCGAAGTTCATAAAGATGAACAACGTAGTGCTGGCGATTTCCGGCCATCTGCATGAAAGATTCAACAAAGAGGACAGACTGGGAAAAGCAAAGGTAATTAACCCGGGCTATAAAGGAAAAATAATAACGCTTGATTAAAATGCACCACACAGAAGCAGTAAATAAGCTTGAAAAGTCAAAAGAGTTTGATTCCTGGAAAAAGACGCATAAAGACGCGTATCTTGTTCACTTTTTTAAAATGTTAGACAAGGCCAATGAAAAGCTGTGGCAGATTGGCTATTACAGCCCTAAAACAAACCTGATAA
>CAZGUQ010000041.1:0-2441 GCA_964529375.1 Candidatus Woesearchaeota archaeon | reverse complement strand
AAAAATAACTAAAAGCGAAGACTCTGATGTGTTTAAGGAGCAAAAGAAGCTTGTTCAGCCATTAATCCTGAAAGACGCGGTAATAGATGATATCAAAGCGCTTGAAACGGCCAATAAAATACTTAACGAGAAATACAAAGGCTCCACTGTCTTCAAATCATTCATGATTCTGCAGAACATTGATGCTGTCGGACAGGTTTGGAATGTTACATTTGTCACTAATGAATTCAAAACTGTGAATGTCAAGATAAATTCTAAGTCAGGAGAGTGTATTTCCCATAAAATTGTTTCTTTAATACAAGGAAAAGATTAATTTCTCTATTGAAAATAATTTATTTGATTTATATTTTCAATAATATATGTTTAACGTTAATGATATTTATAAGCTTCGGCTCATTTACATCAAAAATAGGCAGGACAAAATGACAGTAAGCTACGAAGCATCCAGAAAATCAAAAAAACTTGATTCTTATTTCGAGGAAAAAGAGAGTGATTAGACACTTTGGCCTTGGCTTAAAGGCCATTTTTATTCTTTAAACAATTTATTTATGTGCTTTCTTGTCTCTTTGAAGACAGAATCTATTCCTTTGTCTGCGTTGATTATCACAATGTTCCGCCTAGGAAATAATTTTTTTGCTTTCATGTACAAAAGATTCACATGAGCCAGAAACGGCATGTCCTTGTCGAAAATTGTCGTTGCTCCCTGTTTCTTTCTTCTGGTAAAAGCTGTTTTTGGCCTGCAGACATAAACTAAATACAAATCCGGGATTATGATTCCTTTGTGAGATTTTTTTATATTATCAAAAGTTATTCCCTGGCTCTGCTGATAAAAGTAAGTTGAAAGGTCATATCTGTCACAGACGCAGTGAAATCCACGCTTAAGCACCTCTTTTATTACTTTTGAATGCTTTTTCCTGTCATCTATGAACGCATTTAAGTACCATTTTGGATTGTCTTTGGCTTTTTTAGCTCTAATCAGTCTTTTTCTTATTCCGGGAGTATTGAAAGGCTCCCTTGTCATGAAAACATGGTTCTCCTTTGATAACTGAGATATAACTCTCGCTCCTAAATGGCACTGCGTTGACTTTCCAGAACCATCTATCCCCTCAAAAACGATAAATTTCCCCCTCATCATGGTTATTTTCCTGATTAAACTATATTTAAATGTTTCATTAGTTTTATATATTAGTCAAGTGTTGATGATAAAATGCCAAAAAGAACAGACTATATTTCTAAAGAAGATTTTAACATGGCTGCAGCTTTTTTGATTGCTAAAAGAAGCAAGGATCCCAGCAGCCAGGTCGGTTCTGTTATAGTGGATGAAAATGATATTATAGTCGCAATGGGCTACAACGGATTTCCGAGAGGGTGTGATGATGATATATTCCCTTGGGACAAAGAAGGAGAATTTTTGAATACAAAATATGCTTATGTTGTACATGCTGAGAAAAATGCCATACATAATAGAAACACTGCTTCATTGAAAGGCTGCAGGATGTATAATAATTTGTCTTCGTGCAATGAATGTACAAAAGACATAATCCAGGTTGGAATTAAAGAAGTGATTTATTTCGATGATAAATATAACAATAGAGATTCGCATAAAGCCGCAAGAAGGATGTTTGAGGCCGCTAATGTCATTCAAAGACAATACAAAGGAAATTTAGCGGGAATAGAATTGCTATTCAAAAAACAGTAGTTTCTCTTTAGAAGTCAATCCGTACTTTATCTTAACTCGTTTTTTCAGCAGTCTTGAAAAGAACTTAATAACTTCCATGTTTGCCTTGTTTTCTTCAGGTTTTGCCGCAATATTAACCTTTATCGCTTTCCTGGACTCATCATAACCAATTATTTTATTTTCAGAAGAATTTGGCCTGACTATTATCTTTAATCTATTACTTATGATGTAATCATCAACATTCATTTATACTCTCTCCATGTGTGGCCGCATTTTTTGCATTTGAAGAACTGGGTCGCTGCTTCATCTCCTGATCTTGTCTGAATTTCCCAGTTGTATGCTTCTCGGTGGGAGCAATCCGGGCATTTTGCATTGACGATAGGCAAAGTTTCAATCTGTTTCTCTAAGATGCCTATCTCTTTTATTTCCTGCTTAATCGCTTCTTTTATTTTTGTTTCTCCCGCTTCGGAATAGCCGCAGTGGCAGACAAAAACTGCTTTATCTCCTTGTTTTTTTGGGAGCATTATGGACTTGCACTTTGGACAGAACTTCATAAGCACCACCTGTGCGAATGAAGAAGGCAAAGCTTTGTCTTGACGTTCTTCATCATGCCACCTTTATCCCGAATAATGATAAAATATATGCAAATATTATTTTTACCCAGCCCAGGAAAGGAATCCTTAAAGATGCTTTTCCTATGATAATTTCCTGCGGGATATTCTGCTCGTTGATTGCCGGGTCAGCCGCAGGAGTTATCTGCGCT
>CAZGUQ010000040.1:0-3474 GCA_964529375.1 Candidatus Woesearchaeota archaeon | reverse complement strand
GATACTGATTTTGTTCCCATTATCAAAGATATAAGAAAAACATATGGAGTTGAAGTTATCTTAGCTTATTTCACAGACCGTAAAAGAAAATCTGCATTTTCCCTTTCCAATCATCTATGGAAAGCGGTAGACAAGAGAATTCTTATAAAAAGAAAGCATTTTGAAAATTGATTTCCTACGCCCTGTCGTAGTTCGGTCGGGGCGTGTCTTAACTGAAAAGTAATACAAAAAGAGAAGGATTTAAAAAGAGCATTTCATAGAAAAAGTTATGACACTAATATTAGAAACAGAATCACATGGCGGAGTAGAATCAGGATTCTTTGGCACATTTACCCAATTTGCAAGATTAGGGGAACATACTTTTGCAACAAGACATTTATGCGAATTAGTGCAATATCTTGCAAAAAACCCCAACTTACGTGAAGCACAGATTTTGGGTTATGATTTAGATAAATTTTGGGGAAGAGAGGGGGACTATACCCAAGAGTTAATGCAAATGATTTCAGAAGCTGAACAACCTTATCTCCCAAAATCCCAAAAATTTGATTTAGAAAGAAGATTAGAAAGACAACAGGGGGAAGTAGCTATTGAAGATGACATTGATTTGCATGATGAAGGAAGAATGATTCCAGTAAAGGTTGCAGATGATGATAAATCTCTTACTCTAGGAAATTACAGAGTTTCCGCACTTCATTTTGGAAGAATGGCGACTTATTTAGTTTGTGGGGGATGGTTCGGTTGGATGAATGGTAGGAAACCGGAGTTTGCTGATCCGACAATAGAAGCGATAAAGAATTCTAAAAGAGAATTATATACAGAGATTAGAAAGGAATTAGAAGAGTAACCCTCCAACTGTTGCACTTTTGCTCGTAGTTCGGTCGGGGCGTATATTTGAACATACAAATTCTTAAAAAATAAAGAATTAATTAAAAAGAAGAAAATGTCAATTAGAGTAAGTCCTTTTGTAACTACGGTTTGTTATATGAATGGGGAATATACTCCCCAGCAAGTGGCAGATTATATTGCCCAAACAAATGAGGAAGATCTTGCAGATCCGTGTTTCCTTGCCACGTTAAAGGCAAAATCCAGAAAAAAATTTGACGGACTTGTGGAGAGATATGGGCTAAAAATGGACCAGCCATTAACAAGAGACTCTTCAGAAGCAGGGAGGGAATTATCAGATTTGGTTGGGCGCCATTCTGGTGACCATATACATTTAATACAGGTTGGTGCCTCAGAAAGAGGTATCTGGGTGAAGTTTTTTAAACCATTTTCCCGTTGTTTTCACATGAAACGCTCAAGTCGTCGCTGGAAAAAGAAAGGGCAGATGCGCTGGAAATGGCAGCGCAAAAGGCTAAGAAAGGAAAAGCGAAAAAGGAAGCTAAGAAGAGAAAGAAGCAAGTAATTCTAAAATGATTATATACTGTTTAAGACACGGCGAAGCAGAACATAACCTTCTTCACTTAATGAATGAGGACCCTTCTAAGCAGATTCATTTAACAGATTTAGGAAGACGACAAATAGAGGCAAGTGCTTTAACAATAAAAAATGTGCCCCTTGAAGTAATTTTTACTTCAGAGTTTCCAAGAGCCATAGAAACCGCAAGAATAATCAACAGGCAACATAATGTCCCGATAATACAAGATAAAAGACTCAATGATTTGGTTTCTGGAGTAGAAGGCCAGACTTACCATTCTTATAAAGAACAAATAAAAAGGACTGCAGAAAAACAGGGGATAGACCCGGATTATGTTAGGCTTAACAACGGGGAATCTTTTGAGGACGAACGGCAAAGGGTGTGTACTTTTCTTGATGAAATAAGAACGCAAGGCTACGGACAAGTATTAATATCTGCTCATTTTGATACTGTCTGCATCATTCAAAGATATGCAAGAGGTCCTACAAATAGAAAACACGAGGACTTTAAACCACAAAAAGGGAAAATATATCGCTTTAAAGTATAACTCTCCTAAACCCCCATAATATTTATAAGCCGGCTTCTTCTTGATATATTCGCCTTGGCACCAAAGGCCAAATTGGTGTGGCAAATTAACTGATTAAATCAGGTTTTGTCTAAATAAAACAAAATGGCAAGCGAAATCTGGACAGAAAAATACCGCCCGTCTTCTTTCTCGGAGATTGTAGGCCAGGATAATGTTATAAAAAAAGTTGAGGCTCTTGCCGGTTCTTTAAACATTCCCCATCTTCTTTTTGCCGGTCCTGCAGGAACAGGAAAATCAACTCTTGCCCTTGTAGTTGTCAAGGAACTTTTCAAGCAAAACTGGAGAGAAAATTACCTTGAGCTCAATGCATCAGATGAGCGCGGAATCAACGTTGTAAGGGAAAAGGTAAAGAATTTTGCAAGAACAAAGTCTCTTGGAAACGTGCCTTTTAAGATAATCTTTCTCGATGAAGCAGACGCTCTTACTCCAGAAGCCCAGCAGGCATTGAGAAGGACAATGGAAAACTATTCTGCAACCTGCCGCTTTATCTTATCGTGCAACTATTCAAGCAAGATAATTGATCCGATACAATCACGCTGTGCCTTGTTCAGGTTCAAGCTTCTTGAAAAAAAAGACATCGACAAAGTAATCCAAAAAATTGCCAAGGGAGAAAAACTGACAATAGCACCAGATGCACTTGAGCTTATTTACGAGGGAAGTGATGGTGACTGCAGGAAGGTAATAAACATCCTTCAATCAACAGCCTCAATCTCTCCGTCTATTAACTATGATCTTGTTTCGACAGTCATTTCAAGCGCCAGACCAAAAGACATTCGTGTTGTTCTTGATTACGCGATTTCCGGTGATTTTCAGAAATCAAGGGAAAAGCTCCTTGATATCATGCTGAAAGAGGGCATTTCCGGGCAAGACGTGATAAAAGCAATTCAGAAGGAAGTCTGGAATCTCCCTGTTGAGCCCGAAGTCAAGGTAAAGCTCACTGAAAAAACAGGCGAGGCAGAATTCAGGATTGTCGAGGGCTCTGATCCTTTCATTCAACTCCAAAGTCTTCTTGCAAGTTTTGTCCTTGCCGGCTTGGGGCTTTGAGGTGAAAAGATGGAAATAGGGAGGATAACTTTAAGATATTATGGAAGATTAACACCAGAAGTTCAAAATAGAATATATGGTTTTTTAGGGGGTTGTGGTTTTGAACCTTTTGCAATTAGTACAGCCCAGGGCCAGGATGGTAATGGTGAACTAAAATATTTTATTATATGTCAAAATTCTTTAAGATCAAGATTGGAAGAGTGTTTAAGAGAATTTGATTTATCAATTGAAAGATTATAAACTAATCTATGGAAAATTAGAAATTCCTAAGAAAATTGAGATTTATAACGCTGATTTGCATATGAAATTAGACGCAAGCAGTATTTATGACCCTAAACCCAAAGGTGATGAGATTTACAGAGCTTTAAGAAATTGTGTTTTAGTAAGACTACTTTTGAATAAAATTGTCGATAATAAAAAACTTAAG
>CAZGUQ010000039.1:0-3575 GCA_964529375.1 Candidatus Woesearchaeota archaeon | reverse complement strand
CAAACACGAGCAACAGGATCCAAAAAAGGCATTCCTGCTTACCGGCTATGTAGATGCCGGAACAAATGGGCGTATGTTACTAGATGAGGGAACTGTTTTCATAGAGGGAAGAAAAACAAAAGTTCAGGCGGAATACGAACAGTATGATTTTTCAGCACATGCAGGAGAATCGGAATTAAAAGAATTGGTTGAAACATTAAACCCAAAAAAAATAATTTTAGTCCACGGAGAGCCTGATTCAATGGAAAAGTTTGCTGATTACTTAAGGAAAAAAGGAAAGGAGGTATTTATCCCTGAGTTAGGAAGCGAGATTAATATTTAGAAATAAGTTAGCACCAAATACAAGCGATGGATAAAAAAGAATAAGATAAGTTGAGGGGGACGTCCCTTACGGGGCCTCAACGACTTGTGATAAGAACGAAAGATATCGCGAGTCGGTGCTAACTTACTGAATCGGCAGCGGCAAAATCCAACAGCAAAATAAAAATCAGTAAAAGAGGAATAGACAATGAAACACAAATTCAAGGAGTTTTTGGAAAATCTGGACTATAATGAAGTTTTAGATTTAAAAAAACAGATTAAAGAGCCAAGCTCAGCAATAAAAGATGTTTTAGCGAATCATATCGATGTTATCGAAAGGATGAATTCAAGAATTTGTGCAACTTGCGGAAACCAGTTAAATATCAATACTAAGAATCTGACGCTGCATTTCGGCCCGGAAGACTTCAAGAAGAAAGCTTCATTCTGCGCATTTGACTGTCTGGAGTTTTTTTTGCAGCAGTTAAAATCAATTGAAATGAAGAAAGAGAAAGCAATAAGATAAACATCAACCTTAAATATACCTTTCTTTTCCATTAATCTATGCAGGACTTTTTCAATAAAATAATAGAAGAAATCAAGACTAAGAAATACAAAAAAGAAGAGATAGATAAACTGAAGACTAAGCTTGCAAAAGAGTTCAGTACAAAACGCATCCCGACAAACATAGAAATTCTTCTTAAAGCTGATAAAAAAGACCAAACATTATTAAAAAAATACATTCATACTAAAACAACAAGAACAATCTCCGGAGTTGCTCCCGTTGCTGTTATGACTAAGCCGTCTGCATGTCCTCACGGAAGATGCACAATGTGCCCAGGCGGATTGAAAAGCGCGTTTGGAGATACCCCTCAAAGCTATACCGGACATGAACCTGCGACTATGCGCGGAAAAAGAGCAGATTATGACGCTTACATCCAGATTTTCAACAGATTAGAGCAGTATATTCTATTGGGGCATAATATAGATAAGGTTGAGCTGATAATAATGGGAGGAACATTCCCCGCGACTCCGAAAGAATACCAGGAAGAATTTGTAACCGACTGTTTCAAAGCATTAAATGATTTCTCAAAAGAATTTTTCAGTAAAAATGAGCTTGATATTGACAAGTTCAAGGAATTCTTCGAGCTCCCGCATACATTCGAGGAAGACATGACCCAGAAAATAATTGAAAAGATCAAAAAATTAAAAAAGAAATCAACGCTGGAAAAAGAGCAGAAAAAGAATGAAAAAGCAAAATTAAGATGCATTGGGCTGACAATCGAAACAAAACCTGACTGGGGATTATTGAAACATGGGAATGAAATGTTAAGATTGGGATGTACAAGAGTTGAATTGGGAGTTCAGACTCTTTATGATGATGTTCTGAAGAAAATCAATCGCGGACATACGTTAAAAGAAACAATCGAGAGCATCAAAATTCTGAAAGACCTTGGATTTAAGCTCAATTTTCATTTCATGATAGGCCTTCCTTTGATGAACAGAGAGAGGGACATACAGGCATTCAGAGAATTATTTGAAAATGAAAATTTCCGTCCTGACATGATGAAAATTTATCCATGCATGGTATCGAGAGGAACATTGCTTTATTTAGAAATGAAAAGTGGAAATTTTAAGCCATTGACAACTGAACAAGCCGCAGATATAATCTCAGAAGGAGAAATGTTTGTCGAGAAATACTGCAGAATAATGCGTGTCCAGAGGGATATTCCTCCTAAATTCATGGAAAATGGTATCTTAAGCAATTTGAGGCAGCATGTCGATGAAGCTGCGAATAAAAAAGGAATAATATGCCAGTGCATTAGATGCAGAGAGCTCGGAAGGCATGACCCAGATGATAAAATAATTTACAATACAATGGAATATAATGCGTCTGAAGGAAAGGAATTCTTCATCTCGGCAGATACAAAAAAACAGGACGCGATTGTCGGTTTTGTAAGGATGAGATATCCTTCTCAGATTTTAAGAAAAGAGATAACAAAAGATTCAGCAATAATAAGAGAGCTGCACGTTTACGGTTCTGTAGTCCCTATCGGAGAATCGGGATTGATACAGCACAAAGGAGTTGGAAAAGAACTGCTGAGACTTGCTGAAAAACAGGCAAAGAAAGACAGGAAGAAGAAACTCGTTGTCATTTCAGGAATAGGAGCGAGAGAATATTATAAGAAACTAGGATATAAACAGGAAGGGCCTTATATGGTTAAGAAGATGGTTAAGAAGATTTAAATAATACTTAGAGTTCTAAGCGACTGAACATTATGGAAAAGATATATGGTATAAAACTTGAAGCAAAATGGCAAGGACTGCGTACAAATCCTTCTGCTACGGTAAAAGAATTGCACGCACATTATAATGCATCATCATCCTGGATACTAGTAAAAGCATCTGATGAACATGAAGCATATGCTGCATTAATGAAGCCTATTGCAAGTGGCCGTAATCAAAGTGCTTTTGCAGGCATGCCCGATATAAAATCACGGTTTGTTAGCCACGACATAATTGATGCTAAATGCGGAAAAGACTTAGCAAAGGCAACAGGATTTTCCATGGAACAGCTTGAGAAGTTAGTTGGCGAAGATTAAAAAGCATTATAAATTCTCCGCATTATTTGCAGGATATGACAGAACTTCAATTCAAGGAAAAATTCATTGAAAGATATAAAAAACTTACTGACTGGAATAAGTTCAGCAAGTCTTCAACTGAATGGCTGAGAAAAAGCATAAGAGTAAATACTTTAAAGATTTCAATTCCTGATCTTAAAAAAAGGCTTGAGAAGCAGGGATTTAGATTGACTCCAATTCCATGGTGCAAAGAAGGATTCTGGATTGAGGGGGAAAGGACTGATTTAGGAAATTTGCTTGAACACGCTTTAGGTTATTTCTATGTCCAGGAATCAGCCTCGATGATACCGCCTGTCGTTTTGAATCCGGAAGAAAATGATGCTGTACTTGATATCGCTGCTGCGCCAGGAAGTAAAACAACACAGATTGGACAGTATATGAAAAACACAGGGATAATTTTGGCAAATGACGTTACAGGGGACAGGCTTGCTTCATTAGGAATCAATGTTCAGAGGATGGGATTAAAAAATATTGCTTTGATGAAATCGCAGGGACAGCACATCAAAGGGAAGTTCGATAAAATACTTCTTGATGCGCCTTGTTCAGGAACAGGAACTATAATGAAAAGTGCAAGAAGTGCTATTGACTGGAACCCGGGATTAATTGAAAGACTGTCCGGACTGCAAAAGAAATTAA
>CAZGUQ010000038.1:800-3660 GCA_964529375.1 Candidatus Woesearchaeota archaeon | reverse complement strand
CTTTAGATCTGTTCCCATAAAAAGAAAGAAGAATAAGGCATTTATATAAATTTTCGGGTTTATTCAGTTAGTCCGGAAATTTATATCCCGAAAACTGCAAAATGGCAGTTTTCGTTATATGCCTTACTCAATTTTAACATTGATTTTTCTGTTTATGCTGTCTATTTTGTTTTCAAACCCTTCCTTTACTTCATAAACAAATACATCATATGTGTATGTTCCCGGCAGCGCAGATGAAGCTGCTTTTACAGTTATCGGGACAAATGTCGGCTGTTCTCCAGCAGCAAATCCTCCTGAGCTTTGAACCCAGGCATTTCCGGCATCTCTGCCGAGTTCAATCTTGTTAGAAGAGGAATCCCTTCCTTCTATGAAATCAAGCTTGATTATGTAATTTCCGGGCTGCCTGTTTACCAAATTAAAAACAGAGCCGAAAACAAATGTATCTCCTGCTTTTCCTTTTTTGATGTTCAAAGGAATCACAAGATTCTGCGTTATATCGTTCTTTGCCAGAGTGTCAGATTTTATCTGCTCTAAAGAATCAGCCTTTGTTTCTGTTGCTGGAATTCCAGATGTAGTTGTAGTAGTTGCTGTTTGACTGCAGGCTGCCAAAAGCAGAAATACTGCTAAAATTGCAATTATGTTCTTCATATTAAACCTCCTTATATTGTTTTAATTGTGATGTTTTTAAATTCTTTGTTTAGAAGATTCTGTGCCTTCTTTGTGACTTCTCCTGTTGTAACAAGCAAAATTGGCATTTTTTTCATTTGAGACTGGGCATATAGCATGCTTAAGTCAGATTCAGTAATCTTTTGCTTGTTTTTGGCCCTGCAGAAATAATTTATCGAGCCTACTGCGCTGGGAATCTTGACAATGCCATCAAAATCACTATCCCTTCTTATCTGCTTGATATCTGACAGCTCAATATTATTCTGCCTGAAATAAGAGCCGACTTTAACCATGAATGGGTCAGAGTCATCTATTGTGTTGTTTGTGGCGGAAGGAAGCTGTTCCTGGATTATTTTTTCTTTTTTTACTCTCGGAATACTTTCTTTTTTTATTTTTATTGGCTTAGATATTTCTTCTTTGACTTTTTGTTCAATCGGCATTGCTAAATCACGTTTTTGCTCCTCTAATCTTTTAAGATTTTCTTCTATTTCCCTTAAGTTGCTCTCAACATCATCTTTCTTTGTTTCTTTTTTTTCTTTAAAGTTTAATTTTTGTTTAATTAATGGCTCAACTTCCTGATCTGAAGTTAAATACCATTTCCAGAATATCTCGGTTCTTGAATCAAGCGTTACATTCAGCTGATGGGCAAAATCCTTTATGTCCCTCAGTGCTAATCTGATTACCGGCTCCTGCTCAGCATCTCTGAGAATTTTATCGCGCTTTAGCATATCGAATGCTCTCTGCTGCTTGTCATTTAACTTATCTCTCAGCGACTGAAGCTTCGGTTCCTGTCCCGTTACATAATACAAAGGACTGCCCCCTATTTTTGTATTTGATAATTTCACTGTTTTTTTATCGACTAATTCAGATAACAAAGCAGAAGCCATCATTACATTTGTTCCAAGCTCCTTTGTAATCTGGACAGGGAGCAAAGGACCTCTTGTCCTGACTATCTGCAGAGCTTTTTCTTTTATCATAACAATCTGATTTACGGGTTGACCAGTACTGTTTTGATTCTGGTTAAATCTCTGATTAAGATTTGTATTTATCATGGTCTTTTCCAGTCTATAATGTAATATGTTACATCACATTCATCATCAACTATTCCGATGAGCAGCTTCTTCTTTGTAGAATGTGCAACTCTGTTCTTTGCTGAGAATTCATGCCACGTCATGGTTTCAGATTCATGCACAGGAAAGACAATCCATTTCGCATGATCTTCCCCGGGATTTATTCCTTTATCATAAACTCTGAAATCCGCCCCAAACTTTAAAGCTGTTTTTACAATATATCCTCTGTCCCTTAAATCCTTGAAGACTGCATATTTTACCTGAAAGTTCTTTATCTGTCTTTTTGCTTTTTTCAGGAAGGAATCTTCGCTTAATTCTTTGTTATTTTCTTTAATTGCCAACCTATCCTTTTCTATCAAATAGAACGCTTCAAACAGAGAAAGAATTACGTTATCCTTCTTTAA
Organism: Candidatus Woesearchaeota archaeon; assembly: GCA_964529375.1. GTDB lineage: Archaea > Nanobdellota > Nanobdellia > Pacearchaeales > GW2011-AR1 > ASMP01. The sequence continues at coordinate 1,520 of CAZGUQ010000038.1, read as the reverse complement.
AGCTCCAAATCTGTTCTTGTTGTAAAGCTCTCTTGCTTCATTTGAAGCCTCAGAAAGGACATTTCCCCCATATAGCTTTGCCTGAACTTTTAGCATAATTCTAGTACAACTAAGCCTTAATATAAACGTATTTAGTTTCAATATGGAAGATAAATAAGGTTAAATAACGTCACTTTCCAAGTAATATTCATGGAACTAACAATACTCGGAACCTCTTCAATGGTTCCAACAAAAGAACGTAATCCTCTTAGTGTTTTTCTTAGTTATAAGGGTGATGGAATACTGTTCGACTGCGCCGAAGGAACCCAAAGACAAATGGACATGGCCGGAATAAGCAGAGTTAAAGTAAAGAAGATTCTTATCAGCCACTGGCATGGAGATCATGTTGCTGGTTTAATAGGTTTATTCCAGACAATAGGCAACCAGGCCGAAAATTCAAAAATAGAGCTTTTCGGGCCCAAAGGAACTAAGAAATTCATCAATAATCTTCTCAATAGCTGCGCTTTTGATGTTAAGGTAGACTTGAAAGTAAAAGAATTAAACCCAAAAAAAGTGGATAAATTCTTGGAAACAGATGATTATGAGCTTTACTGCACTAAATTGGAGCACTCAGTTCCTTGTTTAGGCTTTTCTTTTGTTGAGAAAGACAGAAGAAACATAGACGTTTCATTTTTGAGAAAGAATAAGATAAAGGAAGGTCATTATCTTGAAAATTTAAAA
>CAZGUQ010000038.1:0-790 GCA_964529375.1 Candidatus Woesearchaeota archaeon | reverse complement strand
TACTTAATTCCTTTAGGTCAGGCAAAAATAGTCAAAGAAGGAAAAGATATAACTTATGAAGGAAAGAAAATTAAAGCTAAGGATGCAACTTATTCAGTTCGGGGAAAGAAGATTTCTTATGTGATTGACACAGTTTTCACACAAAATGCCGTTAAACTGGCAAAAAATGCAGATTTGCTCATCTGCGAAGCTACTTACATGAATAATTTAAGTGAAAAAGCCGAGAAAAACAGGCATATGACGGCTCAGGAAGCAGGACAGATAGCTTCTCAGGCAGAAGTGAAGCAGTTAGTCCTGACGCATTTCTCTCAAAGATACAAACAAGTCAATGAATTAGTTGACGAAGCAAGAGTTATCTTTCCGAATACCAAAGCAGCATTTGATCTGATGAAGATTTCTCTTTAATTCTTTTCATTAACTAATTTTCATTACAAAATGATTACAACATTTTATATAAAAGCCTAAACTTAAACAAAATTATGATTCTAAACAAGCGTCAACAGTAAGAAAGAACATGACTTATCTTGAAGCAAAGAAAATGATTGAAGCAGGACAGGCTTCTTTAAGTGATTTCAGGATTAAGTAGTCCAGGTCAATCGATACTCCAGTAAATATATCTTAGAATAAATAAATCATTATATAATAGATATAATAGATTTATTATGGGGTAAATTCCACATGACAGGAAGAGATATCACTTACAAAGCAGACGAATATGCACGCCCTAAAAGGGGCGCTCCTTTTCGTGACGCGGTGGGGTTTCACCCTATTTTTTCTATGATTGGCTAAC
>CAZGUQ010000037.1:0-3812 GCA_964529375.1 Candidatus Woesearchaeota archaeon | reverse complement strand
GGATATTTTCTTCTCGCCATTCTTTATATGGTCTTTTCCGTCTCATATTGAACAACGTCTACAGCCATGTGCTCTAACCGGACTGAGCTACCCGGGCATGATTTTAAGAAAAGAAAACCATATTTAAAACTTCTTCTTTTTCACTGGCTTCAGCCCAAGATCTATTATTGGTTTAACCTGGTGCTTTTCAAGGAAAGCATAAACATTTGCATGCTTGGAACCCTGGATTAACATTATCATTGCTTCCTGTGCGTTCTTGATATATTCTGGCTCTCCTATTATTCCAACCCGATTATCTTTGAGTTCAAAATAACATTTTGTTAGTTCATTTAGAGTCCTTAGAGCTTTTCCTTTTGTCCCTATTATTCTCGCTCTTACTTTTTCAAGATCTTTCTTTCTGGTGTAGTCTTTTATGTTTAGGGTTTCAAACATGTTATTTTCATTTTTAACCAAAAGGGCAACAGAAAATGGGAAACTAAAATCCAGAGCAGTAATAACTTTTTCTGCAAAATATTCGTCTTCCGGAGCACCTAAGATTGTAATTTCTTTTCCTTTGTTTGTTATCTTTACTTCAAGGACTTTTTCCAGCCTTTCTCTGTTTTTTGTTATCCTCTGAATTTTTTCACAGATGAGCGTTTCCATTTTGTTTGTAGGTAGGAATTACTTTATTTAAATTTTAATATAAGAACCCTTTTATTTTTATCGCCATTAAATTAGATAGATTTTTATAATTAACAGCTGGTTTAGAATTCAAGAGAATCTTTTTTTAGATAGCCTTTGTTTTTCAGCCATTCGATTTGAGCTGGCCTATATTTGAAAACTACATCTCCTTTGTTCTTGTCCAATTCCCAAAGCTCAATTATTACAACATCTCCTGGACGGAGCCAGAGTTCTCTTTTCAATCTCCCAGGAACACGACAGTTTCTCGTTTTTCCGTCAAGGCAATTTACGAGCATCTTATTTCCCCCAAGCCTTTGCTCTATTATTCCTATGACTTCTTCTCCGCGAGGCAAGCGAACTCTTGTTACAATTTGTTCTTCTTGATTGTTTGAATTAAATCTTTTTTTATCCATTTATACTAAATATGAAAAGGAAGTTGTTTATAAACTTTACAAAGAATTATAAAAGAACAAGAGCAAACGGAATCCCTTGGATTTCTCCAACACTTTTCTTTGTTATTACTCCTGCTTTGATGGCTGCTGTAATGGAATCCGAGCCGATAATATTAAATGTTGCATCTTCTGCAACCATAAATTTCATTATTTTAATTGCTTTTTCCTCGGAAACTTCTTCCCCTTTGTAAAAATTTTCCTTCACATCAAGCTGACGAATCCCCTTTTCAAATGGCTCTTCAAATTTTTTCCCAAGAAGCTCTTTATCACATATGGCAACAACATCTCTGTAGGATTTTATTATATTTATGAACATAGTTTAGCCCCGCCTAATTGTATTTATATTAAAGTGGTTATTTAAATATAACTCTGCGAGATAGATTCCTTATTAAAATATCTGTTTTTAATAATATAGTTATAAGTCTAACTTACTACCAGAATAAAAAATCAAAAGGCTTTCTTAGCGCCTTGTTTGATTGCTTTTTCTGCATTGTCTTTGGACATCATTGCGCTCATTCTTGTTCCGCATACAGAACAATTTCCCTGAGCCATATATCCTCCACGGGCAGTCTGCTTGATTACTGGATTTTTCATTTCTCTGCCCTTGACTTTGCATTTAACACAATATCCTTGTACCATTTTTTCCTCCTTAATTCTTTAGGAAAAATTGATTTTTAAAGATTGTTGTTTGTGTTTTATGCAATCTTTAATTACATAACTAAAAAATTTTAATAATGAAACCAAAATTTATCTGAGTTAATTTATATTATCAATTGGTGAGCGGGGCGATTACTATCAAATTATATCTTGCTTCGAACACTGTGTCTTGCTCCGCAGGCAAAGCATTTGATGAAAGTAATTCTGCCCTCGCGGAAAAGTTCTGTGTCTGGTTTTTTGCATTCCCTGCAAATTACAAATTCGTTGGCATATTCTTCTATTTTTTGGTTTATCCTTGAGCTTGGAATTTTTATGTTTAGAATCAGACGATCTCCTTCTTTTTGGCCAGCTGCTGCCAGCTCTTTAAGGAGAAATTTCTGCAGATGCTCTGGATTTCTTCTGAATATTGAGGATAGTTGCGCGAAATTTGTGATAATTGTCTTCTTTCCTTCAAAATGCCCTTCTGCCTTTGGAATTTCAAATCTTTCCTCCGTACTTTCTGTCTTTTTTATCTTGTTATATGCTTCTTCAAGCAGTTGTTCGTATGTTTCCATGATTTTACGAGAATTGTTGGGTTTTTAAGCATTCCCACCCGCCCAACCCCTGAACATATTTTTATCACCCCTTTTAACATTAAAATTCTAACAGTTGATTATATTTGATAACTTTTATAAACATACTAAATTTTATTTTTATATGAAGATAAAAGACGTGATTCTTGGAATAGCAATAATAATCTTGACTATATTTGTAACCTTCTATGGAATAAGCACTATTTTTCCAAAGCCTGCTTATGAAGATTATTGTCCGAATAACAACTATATTACCACAAAACCATATCAGGATAGAGACGTTTGCCCTGCTGTTTGTGTTCCTGCTTATACCATAGTTAGAAATGAATGTGTTTATGATGAATGTGAATCTGGCTGCGGACCAGATGAAATAAACACCTTTGCAAATCAAAGCAACTGTGAACAAGCACTAATAGATTTTCAATGCTATGAAAGATATGATTCTGCTTTAAAAGAAAGATCAAAGAAAGTTTTCTTTCTTGCACTTCCGATAGGAATTATAATCATTGCTCTTGGCGCTTTCTTCTTCGGGCTTGAAGCTGTAGGTGCTGGTTTAATGGGCGGCGGAGTGGGAACCTTGATTTATGGAAGCGGTGCTTACTGGCCTTATACACAAAACTGGATTCGCTTCCTTTTGTCACTTGCAGGCCTTGTCTTATTGATTTGGTTTGCATATTTCTGGAATAAGAAAAGAAAAGTAAACAGGAGAAAAAGATAATGGCAAAAAATAAAATTTCAGGAAAAGAGCTTAGATTGTTAATCGGCGTTGTTCTTATACTTATAGGACTTTTTGGAATAAGCAACCTTATTTCTGTCTTGCTAATCATAGCCGGCGGTTATCTTATTTTGGACGGCGTGAGGAAGAAAGGTTAACTATTCTTTTAGTTCAGCAATAACGTCTTCAATTGTTGCTCTTCTTCTAACAGAAGGATGGAAGAAAAAAGGGTTGGAATTTACATACTTTCCAATAACGTAGATTAGTGGATTTTTGAATTGAATGTGGTGTCCAATTGCTGCTCCTAATTCGGTATGCATTCCTGTTCCGGCCCTATCACTAATTAATATGAATAAGTCGGATTTTCTTGCACCCGCAATATCTGCAGATGTGTAATCCATTGTAATACCTGGATTATCTGAATAAGGCTTTGTTGATTCGTGTTTAGTCCAATCTACAGAAATGGTATAACCTATTTTTTCAAGTTTAGAGTAAATTCTTTTAACAGTTTTCTTACATGCAAATCTTGAAGCAACATAGGCTGTTTTCATCTTTCTTTATATAAATTCTTCTTCAGAGTAAAAAAGAAGAGATAGTTTCAGCCAAGCCAACGGATTCTTCCCGGCCTGGGTTCAAAAACTATCCCCTCTTCTAGGAGTTTTTGGATTTCTTTGTTGATTATTCCTGGAGAAAATTCCTGCAGGGCAAGTATTAATTTTTCTGTGTCAATGCCGCCATCTGATTCGGCGCTCTTTA
>CAZGUQ010000036.1:0-3844 GCA_964529375.1 Candidatus Woesearchaeota archaeon | reverse complement strand
TTGTGTTTGATATAGATGGAACAATCATTCTTAAAAGAGTATCTGGATTAGAGAAAGCCAAATCCCGCGACAAATTTGAAGAAAATTTAAAGTCAATGCGGGAAACTGCCAGAAGATACAAAATAACACAGAAGGATGTTGAGAATGAGATGGCAGCATATAGAAAAGAGAAATATGCGAGTGGTTCTTGATACAAATATACTAGTCTCTGCTGCTATTTGTGATGGCAGTCAAGCTGAGATTATCAGAAAAGCACATGACGGAGTTATAAAACTTGTTATTTCATCAGAAATAATAAATGAACTAAGTAAAGTTCTTTCACGGCCTAAATTTAAGTTTTCCAGAGAGCAAATAGAAAGTTATGTTTCCCATCTTGTTGAGGCGGCAGAAATAGTTGAGCCTGATATTGAGCTGAACATCATTAAGGAAGATCCCTCTGATGATAGAATATTGGAATGTGCTGTTTTTGGAGATGTTGACTATATTGTATCAGGAGACAGCCATATTTTAAATTTGAAAGAAATAAAAAATATTCCGATTATAACAAGCAGGAAGTTTTTAGAGGTAATAAAATGATAGACATAATAGAAAAGATGAAAACAGAGATGCTTAGAAGAAAATATTCGATAAGAACAATTACAGCATATTGTGATGTTGTTATTAAGTTTTTGAAAAAGACAAGGATTGAAGATACAAGAAGAATAAGAAAGAGTGATATCAAGGATTATCTTAATACTCTGCATGAAAAATCAGGCAGCACCATAAATGTGCATCTTAATGCATTAAAATTCATGATGGAGGAGATTTTGCACAAGAACTGCTATGTGCACATCAAATATTCTAAAGTTCCTTTGAAAGAAACAGACTGGCTTACTAAAGAAGAGACATTGAGCTTGTTTGACGCAATTGAAAACGAAAAGCACAAACTCATGATTATGTTTCTGTATTCATCAGGTATGAGGGTTTCTGAACTCGTTAATTTGAAAGTATGCGATATTGATTTTAACAAAAACTCCGGAATAATCAGGCATGGAAAAGGAAACAAAGATAGAATATTCATAATCGCGCAGAAAATAAAAAGGGATCTAATGGAATTTATCAGAAATAATAAGACAAATAATTTAACAGGAAATGCTTATTTATTCAAAGGGCGGAACGGGCATATAAGCCAAAGAATGATTCAGGTTATACTGAATAATGCAGCAGAAAAAGCAAAGATAACAAAGAATGTCCATCCTCATGTGTTAAGGCACAGCTTTGCAAAACATCTTGAATTCAATGGCAGTAGTCCGTTTACAATTCAGGCTTTGCTCGGGCACAGCGATCTTAGGACAACGATGAGATACCTCCATACTTCTGTCCCCGTCATCGGCGTCAAAAGTCCTATTGACAGTTTGTAAAAACTTGTTTACGATATTGCTTAAGATATTATTTGTATCTGGCATAAACTTCATTTCCAATGCCGCGTTCAGGCCTATTTTTGTTTTAATAATTTTTGTTTTAATAATAATACTAATAAACGAAAAACGTTTAAAGTTGACCTAACTAAGCGCCAGTAAAACAGTTAGTAAAACAATAACATTTATTAATCAATTATTCCTTGCCGTTTCATGCTTGAGGGCGTTATAGACAGCGAGTTTAGCAGGGTAATAATCTCCGATGTAAGGCACAGCACTCCGTTCAGAAAACCCTCTGTATTTATCAGAAATCATGGAAGGGTTCTTATTGACCAGCCGTACACTTTTATCGCGAAGAAATATTCAAAAGAAGCGGCTGAAAAGCTCGTTCTAAAACTAAATGAAGATGAAAGATTGGGAAACTGCAAAATAGTTCAGTTCGGCCCTCATTTGGAAGGCGAAAACTGGAGCGCATACAATGTTGTTCATGTTGTCGCTCCTGCAGCAGATACTATCATTGATGCTTTGTTTCCTATAATTAAAGTTGATGGAAAAAAGAAGAAAAGGGCAAAAACATTCGTTAGCCCGCAGTACACCCAGCAATTAAGATGGAAATTCTCAAATCCGGGGGGTTGGGCCGATGTTGACACTATTTTGCTAGATAATTTGAAACTTAAAACGGAATTTAATTCTGGCATAGAAGAATTAAAGAAAAATATAATTCAGTTATTTCCAAATACCATAAAACAACAAAGAGAAGATATATTCAATGATCTCGCAAAAGCATTACACAGCAATTCTCCATCACAATTCAACGGATTACCGAGAGAAATAATAGAAACAGGAACAAAACTAAGCACAATAAGAACTAAAATAAAAAATTATTGCAGAATAGCTCCATATGCCGGAGGAGAATTGGAGTTATTATTGGATTCCTTTAATACAATAAGACCTTTGCGTTATCTTGATGCTGAAGAAATAATGCAGCAGAAGTGGGGATTTTTGGATATTGAAACTCCCGGATTCATGAATCCTGGCGGAGGAGATATAAGCTGGGCAGGCTTGAGTTATGTTCAAAATAGAGTTCCTATGAAAAAAGAAGTGCATACGTTAAGCATGCTTCCAAAGAAATTCTACAAAGGATATGAGGTATTTTCGCATGAATCTGAAGAAAAGTTGCTAACAGCTGAAAGAGATTCAATAAAAAGAGAAAATCCGCTTTTCCTCTCGGCATACAATGCAAAATATGATTTTTTGCATTCGAGAGATGCTCACCCTGACTTTGCGATAGGAGAAGATGATACAAGACCGAGAATGGAGGTTCATATAAAGAATCTTGAGCGGGTAGGAATAAATGGGAGAATGGTGATAGACCTTTACAGATGGGCGCATATTGCTTTTCCAAAGCTTCCTAACTATAGCTTGGAAACGGTCGCTAAGCACATATTCGGAGATGGGAAATTTGAGAAGAAGTTAGGAGAGGAAGTTTTAACAAAAGATGAACATTATGCGAAGCTTGCTGCGATAGATAGGAAAGCAAGAGCAGGAGATATGCATGCAGCAGAAACCGGCCTAAACTATGTTACAGACGACGTAGATATTCTTCCTGAAATATTAAACAGCAATTACTTTCAATTATATGCAAAACACGCTGCATGGATTTCTCAAAAATTTAAAATTCCTTATTCTCATTTATTTTATTCTCTTCGTTCAATAAATAAAGCTCAGGACGAAGATTTTCTTAAGGTTTTAAAATTGCCAAGGACTGAAACAAGAAGAATGGATGAGGATTCAACGGCTGAAAGAAAGCAGGCACAAATTATGTTTAGAAAGTATTTAGAAGGAAAACTTGATACAATATTTGAAGTGTTTCCAAAAGGTCCAGTTAGTGATGTTGCTATCGCTCATGTTCCTTATGGATATTACTTGCGTCATCTTATCTCAAGAAGATTTTCCATGGCAGATGAAATTTACAAAAGACAGGCAGATTCTAGTTTAAGTGATTTTGAAAGATTAATTTATGCTCAATTTGGAAATACTTTGGCAGAATACCTCGTTACTGATTATGGAATTTTAAGAGACCGGAAAAAAGCGGTAAATAATTATGAGCATCAATTAACATTTGGCAAGGAAAAAGAATTTGAAAAGTTAAACAGACTTTTAGAAAGTCAGATTAGAAACATAGAGGGAAATTATGATGTAAGACCAAGAGAAATCGAAGATGCTATGAATTTAATGGGAGCCGATATTGTTAATTCTGCAAAGAAAAACAATCTTGCCGTAATTAGTCATGAAGGTTCGTTTATTTATTTGAAGGGAGATGGAGATAATGTATTCTCCGGTTCTCCGCTGCTTAAAGTTGCCAGTTTAGGTGACGTTATTATAAATATTAAAGATAAAAAACAAAGAGTAATTTATGAAAAATATGGTACTCACAATAAACGAAG
>CAZGUQ010000035.1:0-3894 GCA_964529375.1 Candidatus Woesearchaeota archaeon | reverse complement strand
CCGGGAATAGGACAGAAAAGAGCACTTGAGACCGTAAAAAAGTACAAGCAGCCTGTTCTGATTTTCAAAAGCGTTGAGGAGCAATTAATGTCTTTGCCTGAGAAAGAAAGGTTTGACTGGCAGGAGATTTTTGAATTATTTCATAAACCAAAAGTCACAAATGCAGATTTTAAGTTCGGCAAAGTTGACGAGGAAAAGATAAAAGAGATTCTTGTTGAAGAGCATGATTTCTCTGAAGAAAGAATTGAAAAGCAACTTGAGAAATTAAGAGAAGTCAAGGAGAAGAAAAAGCAGAAGAGTTTGGGTGGGTGGGTTTAGCTGTGTGTTAATTGCCTTAATGCATTCAACAAATCCCGCTTTTGATTTTCTAAGTCAATTATCCCATTTCTAATAGTAGCTGCTTCTTGCGGCGACCTGGCACCCCTAAGCGCTCTTTGATATCTTCTAATATTATTGTCAATTAAGTTTATTTGAGCCTCTATCTGTTCAACTTGAGCTTGCATTCTTCTGGCTTCTTCTTCATCAAGCTTCAATTGTCTCTGTTGTGCTATTCTTTGCCTTTCGGCCTCTTCTTGATAAGCCTCTGTCTCTGCCCTTCTTGCAGACATATTTCTTCCTGTTGCAAAAGGTGTTTCGCTATATGCCCTTTTTCCAAAAAAGCCAACAATCATAAGAAGAACACCAATTAGAATAACAATTGCACCTCCTGCAAAAAATCCTGTAATCGTTAATATAATTCCTAGTATCGCGACAGCCCACATTGGTTTTCTTTTTGCGCCAGCCCAAGCCCGGCTACCCATAGAACCAACCATTCCCCTTGTTCTCTGCCACAACCATAAGCCAATTACTAAAAAGACTATTCCTATAATCATGGCGAGCCCTCTTTCATAAAATAATTCCGTAGATAATGCTGTTAAGACAAGAGCGAGACCGCCAAAGAAGAAAAGTCCTTTGAATCCGAGTTTCCAAACCATCAAAATAGCCACTAACACAACCAATATCAGAACGAGAATTGACAGAGAATCTCCTGAAAGCCCAAGCCAGGATAAAAGGCTTTCTCCTTGAAAACCAGATTGATAAAGATAATAAATAGCCAGGGCAGATATCGAAAAAGAAACAACACCGGCCGCAAATGCGTTTGGCTGTCCATATTGGCCCCTGAAAAGACTCACCCTCGAAAGAATGAGAGTAATAACAGTAAACATAATAAAAAATAATAATATGTAAACGCTTATTGAAGAATTTAAGAAATTATCAAGAAAGCCTTCAATGGAAAAGCCATAGCCAAAACCGAACTGGGCGCTGACAAAAGGAAGAAACAAGACAGATAATGCTAATAGAAAAAAGCCCCTTAATGGTTTAGATGATAAATGTTGGTTATCGAGATTAACACTCCTCTCTTTCATGTATAGAATAGGGGATATCGTCTTATAAATATTATTGTCAAATTCTTTGCATTACTTGAGTCTGCGCCGGATTTCCGCCCATCATCATTGTCTGGTTTCCAAAGCTCTGTCCCATATAGTATTGTTTCTTTTTTTTGAAAAGCCCCCAGAGAAAAATAATGGCGCCGAGGCCAATTCCGATTAAAGAATACATTGAGCCATTTAGAAGAAGTAATGCTACACTAATAAGAAGAATAACAAAGCCAAACAAAACTATCCCACCCCTCATTTATTAAGCAAGATAACTGATTTTATAAATTTAATTGTGCCATAACCTTTAAATTATATTCTTGGCTCTTTTTGCATATGAGATATCCGTTTGATGTTCTCGGGAATATAGCATTGGTCAAGTTTGCACGAGGAACAAAGGCTAATGATAAAAGAAAATTTGCTAATAGGTTGCTTCATGAAAATAGTTCTATTAAAACCATCTTAGAGAAAACCCGAGGATTTCAAGGCAGACTGAGAAAACAACAGACAAAGTGGATTGCCGGAGAGAAAACAAAGGAAGCAATTTACAGGGAAAACGGGTGTGTTTTCAGATTTAATGTTGATTCCACTTATTTTTCTCCGAGATTAAGCAATGAGAGAAAAGAGATTGCTGGCATGGTTTCCAAAGGAGACGAGGTTTTAGTCATGTTTGCCGGAGTTGCTCCTTATTCAATTGTTATTGCTAGGAATTCTAAAGCAAACAAGATTTATTCTAATGAGATAAACAGAGAAGCCAGCAAATATGCAAAACTTAATGTTGAACTTAATAAAGTAAAAAACAAGGTCGAGGTTGTCCAGGGCGATGTTAAAAAATGGGCTCATCGCAAGGCAAAGGAAAAGTTTGATGTAATCGTCATGCCTCGCCCGCAGTTGAAAGACACATTCTTGCATGAGGTATTTATATTAAGCAAGAAAGGTACAAGAGTCTTTTATTATGACTTTTGTCAGGAAGATGAAATTGAAAATGTTGTTAAGAAGGTAAAATCAGAAGCTAAGAAAGCAAGCAAAAAAATAAAGATATTAAATGTCAAGAAAGCTGGCGAAATCGCACCTTACAGATATAGAATCAGGGTTGATTTTAAGATAATATAATCTCACTTTTTGTTATTTGCAGACCATAACTCCAACCAGGTCTGTTGTGCAGTGGACTCGAGTGTTTGTCCATTAACTCTTCTTTTTATTGTTGCTGAAGCAATTGCCCCTGCGGCAGTATCAAGTTCTTGTCTATTAAGTCCGTAAGGTGTATAATTTGTTTTTGCTTCTTGAGAAATCTCTGTATCATACCATGGTGTTTTCATGATTTTAACATTCAAATCTTATTTTTAAGTATTATTATAATTACGAAATCACCTTTCCGCTTTTATAACCTATTTTAACAACCTTGTTGCCAATATGTCTTTCAGTCAAATCTCTTTCTCCTTCTCTGTACGTTCTTGTATCAAAGGGATAATATCCTAATTTTGGTTCTTTAGAAACAGGGATAATCAAATCAATTCTATTCCTGGTTTTATCCTGAAGTGCAAGAAAAACAATTTTTTCATTTGCTATTTGTTCATTAGTTGTGAGCACTCTGCCCTTTTGATTTACAAGAAAAACTCTCCTCTTTCCTCCGCTTCCTTGCACATAGGATTGAAGCTCTTGTTCATATTGCGCCTCATTTTCGCCGAAAACGCCACTTTCAATTACATCTTTGGGAGCTATCTTCTGAACTGTTTGATAATCAGGAACGAAAACAATTGCATCTTGGGGCTCATATTTCTTTCCCTCAACTTTTTTAAATCTCTGAGTGCGATTATTTGGCAGATATTCATATCTTGAGCCTCTTGAAGTTTCTACCAAAGCAACCTCTTCAACTTTTTTTTCTAAGACGCTTGGCTTTCCTCTTGTCATTAAAATTCCCAAAGAAAAAAAGAACAAAATAAACCCAAAAAGAAAAGAATAAGGAGAATGTACATATGAATTGTCAAAAATTGCGAAAGTGGTAAAACGACCCGGATACAGCGTCATAATAATTAGCGAAATTAATAGCATAATTAGACCATATCTTTTTTTCATAGCCTCTTCTCCGCCTTGATTGCTGTGGGCGCTTCACCGCCATGCCATGTAAATCTTGGCCTGACTCTCATTGGATAGATTCTTTCTGAATTATCATCAAGGAGAATTGCAGAGCCCTTTAAGCTTGGAAGATCGTCCATTTGCTTTTTTATGCTTTCCAGGACATATGACTGCATTATATAATTCAATGCTTCAACATCTGGCTTTGAAGTTACTCTGTGAGCAATTACAATATCAGACTGAGTCATAACATCATGATGTACCTGGCCTGGTTGTTGGGTGGCTAAGACCAGAGAAATTCCCGGCTGTCGGCCTTCACGAAGCAATTGAATGAGGGCATCTGTTGCTGTTGTCTTGCCATTCAATGGAAGAAATTCATGGGCCTCATCAATGAAAATCCAGA
>CAZGUQ010000034.1:0-4314 GCA_964529375.1 Candidatus Woesearchaeota archaeon | reverse complement strand
TCTTCTAATTCGTTGACTAATTCTCCAGATCCAGAACGGATGATTTTCCCATTAATAATTATTGAAACCTTATCTGGCTTAACATACTCGAGAATTCTTTTATAGTGTGTTATAATTAAAACAGTTTTGTCTTTCCCGCTTTTCATGAATTTGTTGATTCCCTGTGCAACAAGTTTTAAGGAATCAATGTCTAAACCAGAATCTGTTTCATCTAATATTGCAATTTTAGGATTTAATATTAATAATTGCAAAATTTCTGCCTTCTTTTTTTCACCGCCAGAGAAACCCTTATTTAAATAGCGAGAGAGAAACTCTCTTGGGATTTTCAGTTCATCTGCTGTTTTTTCAAGGAGTTCCTGGAATTCTAATATAGATAGCTTTTTTTTGTTTAACGAATTGTAGGCCTGTCTTAAGAAAGTAGAAAGTTTTACGCCCTCTATTTCAACAGGATTTTGAAAAGATAAAAATAAACCGATTTTAGCCCTACCACTAACATCTAGCTCCAAAATATTCTTATTATTAAAAGTTATTTCCCCCTTAGTAACATTGTATCTTGGATCTCCTGCTAAGACATGAGCTAATGTTGATTTTCCAGAGCCATTTGGTCCCATTAAAGCATGGATTTTTCCAGATTCTAAATTTAAGTTTAATCCTTTAAGTATTTCCTTTTCTTTGAATTCAGCATGAAGATTTTTTATTTCGAGCATTTTATAATCCCCTATCTTTTAAAATTTTGTCTGCCAATCCCGTCTCTTTTTCTGGAATAAGTGCTCCTTTTTTGGTCCCAAGTTGAAGAGAAAAAGTATCCTCTAAATTAGTCAGCTTAAAAACAGATTCTGTGTTATAAACAATGATGTTACCCCTTTTATCTCTAAATAAAAAGACATAAACTTTACCTCCATAAATTGATCTTAAGTTTCTGGTACCTATGTAAACCGCCCTTCCTATGCTGATATCTTTCGTATGAGCTCCATCTCGCTCTCTTTTAAGGATATTGTAGACAAGTCCATATTCTGGATAGAATTTTACCCTATCTGATTCCATTTTACTTCAACGCTTCCTTCACAGCTTCCAGAGAAAATAGAGCACATTTGATTCTAGCCGGAATTAATTTCAATTATAATATAGAAAGAACATCCTCTGCTTTTAGCTTTTTTATGGAATCAATAGTTTTACCTTTGATTCTGTCAGTTAACATTGAAGCAGAGATTATGCTTATAACACAGCCACTTCCAGAGAATTTTACATCTTTGACAATTCCATTTTTAACGAGAAGCTGAACAGTTATTTCGTCCCCGCAAACAGAGTTATATGCTGTTTTCTCATATGTCGGATTTTTTAAATTGCCAAAGTTACTTGGGCTTTTATACAACTCAAGAATATGCTCTTTATACATATCATCTGGAATTTCATGTGTCATTTTATAAAATTGTTAATAAGTCCTCCACAGAATTTATTTTATATGTTGGTTCTCCTGTTTCTTTTGTTGGCACTATGTCAGCATATTTTCCCTGTTGAATCCAGGCTGTTTTACATCCTAAAGCATTAGCTATTTGAATTCCTCTATCGGCCCTATCATCCACGGCCAATGTATTTTTTGGCTTTACTTTTAATCTTTGCATACATTCAATGAATTGCTCTGGTGTTTTATCTGAATCTGCGAGAATAAAGTCAAAATAGTGTCCTATCTCATGCATTTGTCTCAGTCTATTTTCAACATTGTTAGATACCGCTTTTGATATTGCTGCTAATTTATACCTTGACCGCAATTCTTGTAAAACTCTTTCCGAGTAAGGGAATAATCCCTTTCCACCAAATTGGTATAATGTTCCAATCCAATCAAATATTATTGCTTCTATCATTTTGCAAACCTCTCCTGGATTTCTTTAAGCGAATCAACAAGAACATCAATGTCTTCAAATGTATTATAAAAAGCCAAACTAACACGGCAAACTCCACCTTTAACACCGAGCGCAGACATCAAGGGCATAACACACATGTGCCCTGCACGAATTGCGATTTTCTTTTGGTCTAACAATGAAGCAACATCGTGAGGATGAATTCCAGGAAGATTAAATGATATAAGAGAAACACTTTTGTCTAAGCCTGAACTGTATATCTTAATATTAGATACTTCATTAAGTCTCTTTAAGGTATATTTTAACAATTGGTTTTCCCATTCTTTTATGTTTTCGATTCCAACCTTTTTTATGTAATCAATTGCTGCTGCTAGACCAACAGCTCCAGCAATGTTCTGAGTTCCTGCTTCAAATTTCTCTGGAGTATTTTGCCATGTGCTGGAATCAACAGAAACAGATTCAATCATTCCTCCGCCGGTATTAAATGGTGGAAGCTTTTCAAGCAGCTCTTTTTTTCCAAAGAGGATACCGATTCCATTAGGCCCAAGCATCTTATGACTGGAAAAAGCCAGAAAGTCACAGCCAATTTCCTTTACATTTATTGACAAATGCTGGATTGCCTGGGCAGCATCTATTATTGTTATTGCCCCTTTAGATTTGGCTAATTTATTTAATAGCTTAACATCATTTATTGTTCCAAGAACATTAGAGGCATAAGTAAAAGCAAAGATGGCTGTTTTATCTGTAAGTTTTTTTGCTAAGTCGTTCATATCTAGAGTAAAATCTTTAGTGATTTTTATGAATTGTAGTTTCATGTTATTTCTCTTAGCTAATTGCTGCCATGGAACAAGATTAGAGTGATGCTCCATTTCTGTTAGGAGAATTTCATTTTTTCCCTGAGGGAGAATTGAGGAAAGCACATAGGATAATAAATTAAGAGATTCTGTTGTGTTTTTAGTAAAGATTATTTCTTTTTGTTCTGCCTTTATGAAGTTAGCAACAACTTTTCTTGCATCTTCATATCTCTTCGTTGCTCTTGCTGAGAGAGAATATACTCCACGCCCAACATTTGCATTGTCTTTTTCATAGAAATTTAAAATTGAATCAATTACCTGCTTTGGCTTCTGACTTGTAGCTGCGTTGTCCAAATAAACAAGTCCAAGATTATGTTTAAAGATTGGAAAATCTTCTTTCAGTATTTTTGCTATATTATTGTCTAGTTTCATTTTTAACGGGTTGAATGATATGAGATCTCTTTAGGTCCTTCCTCCCTTCCATCTTCATATATTATTGTTTTTTCTAGTACTGGTCTGTCTTCAAAGATCCATCCACAGAAAGAAGTAATTTCTCGTCTATATCTTAATGTTACAGAATTAATTCCTCTTGTGCGGTCTTCAACAGAAGGTATATCCACCTCATTTAACTCTATCTTCATTCTGCTTGTTCTAACCCTCGAAGCATCTTTTACTCTTAAATGGTCTACGTATAGATTATATCCATCTCCATTATTGGACCTTACAACATTTGCTTCAACTACATCTAGATATTCAACATGATGCATCCAATGCAATAAATCATTTAGTCTATCTGCTAATGTTAATCTCATCTTAAACCACGCTGTTTTCAATCTCCATTTCGAGAAGCCTGTTTAATTCAACAGCATATTCTAACGGCAGTTCCCGAATTAACGGCTCAATGAAGCCAGAGACAATCATTTTTGTTGCTTCCTGCTCTGACAAACCGCGAGACATCAAATAGAAAAGTTGTTCATCTCCTATTTTTCCGACAGTTGCTTCATGGGAAACTTCAACGTCATTTTCCTCTACTTCCATGTTTGGCTGAGTTGAAGCTTTGCTTTTATTATCCAACATCAAGCCATCGCAGCGAACACTGGATTTGCATTTAAAACAACCGGGTTTTATTTTGACCAAACCACGGTAATTTGTTATTCCGCCATTCATTGAAATGCTCTTGCTTACAATATGCGAGCTTGTGTTTGGGGCAAGATGATAAGCTTTACATCCTGTATCTTGGTTCTGTCCTTTGTTTGCATAGGCTATTCCAATGTAATCTGTTTTTGCTCCTGGTTCTGCAAGAACAGAAGAAGGATATAACATAGTACACTTTGACCCACTATTTCCATTTACCCATTCCATTATTCCATTCTCATAAACAAGTGCGCGTTTCGTGTTTAAGTTGTAAACATTTTTACTCCAGTTCTCAATGCTGGAATAGCGAACACGGGCGTTTTTCAAAACATGGATTTCAACACAGCCGGCATGCAATGAATTCTCGCTATATTGCGGAGCTGAACACCCTTCGATATAATGCACTTCAGCATTTTCGTCAACAATTATTAATGTATGTTCAAATTGTCCGCCTTTTTTTGCATTCATCCTGAAATAAGCCTGCAAAGGGATTTCTACTTTAACATTTTTTGGAACATATATAAAAG
>CAZGUQ010000033.1:0-4468 GCA_964529375.1 Candidatus Woesearchaeota archaeon | reverse complement strand
CAAAGGCATGCTCAATTGGCAACTGCCCTGCAATATCTACAAGCCTATTATTGTCAAGAACAATACAAGTATCTGTTACTTCTCTAAGTTCCTGAAGGCCCCATTCTGCTTTTTCAACTCTTGCTTTTTCAGACTCGAAAGGCATTGTGACAACACCAATGACAACAGCTCCTGTTTCTTTTGCTAGCTGTGCAATTACTGGTGCTGCTCCTGTTCCTGTTCCTCCTCCCATTCCAGAGAGAACAAAGCACATATCTGCTCCTGAAACAGCTTTCTTCAAATCAACAACTGCCTCTTTTGCAGCTTCTCTTCCGACTTTTGGCTTTCCGCCAGCTCCTAATCCTCTTGTTAACTCTTTGCCAAGAAGTAGCTTTTCATCTGCCTTGGCAACGCTTAAATGCAAGGCATCTGTGTTTGCTGCAATTACTGTAGCGCCTTCGATTCCTTTGTTGAAAAGCCATGTAACCATATTGACTCCGCATCCACCAGCTCCGATAACTTTAATGTTTGCCTTTCCTGCCTTTAACTCATCAAAGTTGATGCTGTGGGTGTCTACATTCTGTATCGCTTCTCTTGCAAAATCTAATACCATCTTTTTTCTTTTATACCTCCTTACATCTCTATATTTGCTGGAAGCCAACAAAAACTCTCGTTTTCACGAAAAGTTTAAATAGTTGATGCACTTCCAACTATCAACAAAGAAATCATTCACCCCGAACGTACACTCAAACACGATTAATTTATTCAACCTCCCAATCGAATAAATTAATATAATAGAAAATTAAGAATTCTGTTCTTTAAAAATATTTTGCTTGTATAAAATAGTATTTTTTGATCCTAATTCACTCATTTAATTATTAATATTTTTAATTTACTAAGCTCGCTCTGAAAAAAGGTTAATGTCAAAACAATTATTATCAAAATTTGACTTATATAAGCCAAGAATTATTCCTTCTTCAAAATTCTTAAATAACCTAAATATAAACCGCTTTCTTTATTTCCAATTCTTTTCCCAAATCTAATAATTTATCATAATCTCCTTGAGAAATTTTTCCTCTCTCAAGAGGATCTCTTGCAATTCTTCCTATTACTTGACGCGCAACTCTTCCAGATTGCCCCATTATTCTTGTTAAAGCACCATCCATAACAAGCTGTGTTAAAGCAGCCGCAACTTCTTTTGAATAGGGGCCAGCAACATCGAAGAAATAATGCTCTCTTATCAAAGGAATATTGTTTTGTTCTCTCTTTAACAATTCCATTAAATCATAATCCATTCCTTCTGTAAATTGGACAGACCACCCCTGCTCTCTCGTTTCTGTTCTCTGCTGAAATGCCCCATAAAGAACTATCGAAACTAAATCAGTGCCTGAAATGGGTAAATCATAACTTGTTGAATCTCTTTGCATAAAAATATGGATTATTTGAGGTATAAAAGAATTGTTGTATTAGATTATTCACCCCCTAACACTTATTTAATTGCCGCTTTGTGATAGATAATCTTATTAATATAACTATAACATACGATTAATTGTTTTTTATTAAAAGTCAAATAAATACGAGTAACTTAATGCGAGACAATTTTATTCCTTTTCCAAAATCTCCGCCAGAATCCCCACGTCTTTGCACAATTCAACAAAATTCTTGGCATCTGTTTCATCACCAACGATACTTCCGAAGTGCATCGGTATTGCAAGTGTTGGTTTTATTATGCTGGCTGCCTGGGCCGCCTCTTCTGCGCTCATTGTAAATCTGCCTCCCACAGGCAAGAGGGCAATGAATTCTTTTCCTTGTTGTTTGTAACCTGTAAGCTTCTGCATTTCGGGTATTATGTCTGTATCACCAGAATGATAAATTATTACATCCCCAAATTTTATCACATAGCCAACCCACGACTCATTCTGCGGGTGAAAATGCTTATCTTTATTATATGCTGGAATTGCTGAAACCTTTATTTCTCCCAAATCAATTTCTCCATTAGGTTCTATCAACTCTATTTTCACAGGAGTCTTAAACTTTGCAATAGTACTCTGGCAGTCCGCAGGTGCAATTACTCTTGTTCCTTCCTGAATTACTTTTTCCAAATCAGCAAAACTGCAATGGTCATAATGGCTGTGTGTTATCAAAATAATGTCTGCCTTTTCCAATCCGTCTTTGATGTTGTAAGGGTCAATGTAAATTGTTTTAGAATTCTTTATCTGGAATCCCGCATGCCCAAGCCACTTTAGTTCTATTCCGTTTATCTTCATTCTACAAAAACAAAAAAGCCAGGGTTTTTAAGTGTTATGCAAGAGTTTTGATAGGAAAAATTAATTAAGTCTCTTTAGTTAAGATTAAATATGATTAAAAACCAATTGCAGTTTAAAATAAAAAATACTTTAGACGAAATAGCAAAGAAAACCTCTCTTATTTGGGGAGGAATTGTTGGTTCTTTTATCCAAAAAGAAATAATTCCAAAAGACATCGATATTTTGCTTATTTATGAAGTTTTGACTAAAAGAGAATATGAATTTACAATTAATCATTTTAAAAAATTAGCAAAAGAGATATCAAATGGAAAAAGGTTTATTATTGAAGAAAGAAACGGGCCGTTTAAGCCAATAAAGAAAAAGGTCACGCAATTTCATCTAATTATTCAAAGTAGAAAATTCTTTAAGTATACTGCACAAACAGCAACCTTAAGTTATATTGAATGGACTATAAATAATCTGCCTCTATATGGTTCACCGATTCTATCTATTTTTGAAGATAAAAGACCCATTACTAAAGAGATCTTATTAAATACAAAATATGGTGGTATTGGAAGTTCAATTAAATCATTAAAAAATAAAAAGATTTATTATGCGGTTTATAGGATAAAAAATAATAAAATTAGACTGTGCATAGAGTCTAAACAACCGGCTAACAAAGAAATAAAAAATTCTTTAATTGGAATTATAAAAGCAAATTTAATGAATTTTGTTAAGTGGAAAACACATAACTATTCTCCATCTTACAATGATATAATAAAAATATCAAAAACTGAATTCCCAAAATATTCAAAGGAGATTGATAGGATTTATAGTAAAGAAAAAACAACAAAAAGGCAAGTTGAAAAAATACTTAAATTTATAAAAGAAAAAGTAGAAAGTTCTATTTAACAAACCTGATCTTCCTTATCTTCCCCTCATCAAGCTCAATTATCGCTGCTTTACCTTCATGCGCTGGTCCGCAATTTACAGAAAGAGTTTTTCCTATTTTTTGCTTACCCATCCCCTCATCAATATGACCCCCAAGATGAAGTCTTGGTTGATATTTATCCACTATTCTTCTGAACATTTTTGATCCAACATGCTGTCTTTGTACGGCTTTATGGGCTTTCTTTGAAGTAACAAAATCAAGTTTAGTTTTATATAACATATTATGCGTAAGAAAGATTATCTTGCTATTTTTGAATTTTTTGAATAATTTATCCAAGATTTTTTTGTGTTTCTTATATGCTTTACTTTTGATTCTACCGGGAGCACTGTGTCCTCTTGCTCCTATTATTACATATTCTCCAAATTTAGCACGGGAATAATCAACCCTACGAATGTTCTTATATTTCTTTATGGCTTTTGGATAAAATTGTAATCTGTCTTTTTCCCATTTCCAATCCCATCTCTTCATTTCTTTTTTCGAGAAATCTCTAACATCATCTCCAAAAGGATAATCCATATTCCCTAGAACAGTAAAAATAGGAATTCCAAAATTATTCAATTTTTTTAATATTCTTTCTCCGTTTTTTAGATCTCTAGAAGTAATTCTTTTATATTTTCCTTTTCCTATTACTTCCCATAGACTTATTTCATCTTGTTTAATATATACTTTCTTAAAATATATTTTTCTCAATGAAAAGGGTGTATAATCTCCATTAGAAAGTATAGCATCAATTTTCTCTTTTTTAATAAGTTTTTCAAATTTCTTTGGAAATTCTCCATGAAAATCACCAATCGCAAGAATTCTCATTTTTCACGGACTCCATCTTGTCATTGTTCGTGGAAAAGCAATTGCGTCTTTTATCGTTTCCAAGCCGCAAATCCATGAAATAACACGCTCAACACCCATACCATAACCGCCATGAGGAACAGAGCCATATCTTCTAGTATCAAAATAAAATTCATACTTGCTTGGGTCTTCTCCTTGTGCTTTCAGGTTTGCTTTTAATTTTTCAATGCTCTCTTCTCTTTGACTTCCGCCGACAAGCTCTCCATAGCCTTCTGGTGCAATCATGTCAAATCCCATAACAACCTCTTTTCCCTTTTTGGAATCAGGGGCTTCTTTCATGTAAAATGCCTTGACTATTTTGGGATAATACCTTACCATTATCGGAGTGTCAAACATTTCAGAAAGTTTGTCTTCTTCAATTGTCCTTAAATCCTTGCCCCAGGAAACAACGGTTTTCTTTTTTTCCTTAAGCAATTTTAAGGCATCATCATAAGTTATTCTAGGG
>CAZGUQ010000032.1:0-4774 GCA_964529375.1 Candidatus Woesearchaeota archaeon | reverse complement strand
TCTTTTTCAATACCTATATTTGTTTGAGAAACAGCTTTTTCTTTTTCTGTTTCCAATTTTCTTATTAAAAGATATTTTGAATCCAACTCCTT
Organism: Candidatus Woesearchaeota archaeon; assembly: GCA_964529375.1. Classification (GTDB taxonomy): domain Archaea; phylum Nanobdellota; class Nanobdellia; order Pacearchaeales; family GW2011-AR1; genus ASMP01. Next base: position 4,682 of record CAZGUQ010000032.1, on the reverse strand, counting down.
GATTATTTCCGGGGAAACATATAATTCATTATTCCAGTATCTTAAAACTCCAATTGTAACAATTGTCTGGCCCTGAGAAAAATTCTTGAATTTGTCTGAATCGTCTCCAAAAACTTTCAACCTCATTTGCCCTGAACCATCGTCAACAGTCAGAGATAGGTATTTAGTTTCTCCAAGACTTTCATATTTATCAACTATGTTTCCTATTATATTAACGCGGACTATTTTTCTGTCCCCTAACTCAAGGAAAGAAAATCTTTCTCCGTTTTCTGTGCTGTTTATAACTGGCTTGCCTATGAGAATATCTCCAATGCGCAGCTTGTATGCTGTATGCCTTTTAAATTGCTGTTCTTCTGCCATTTTTTCTTTTTGTTAATTAATAATTTTACAATTTAATATAGGTTCAATTTTAATGCAAACATCTTTAATACTTAATAGGTTTTTATCATAACTATTTTTTAAGCTAAATAATTTTAACATTTTTTAATTGTCAGGTCCTCCCCACATATCCTCTTCGGGGCCTGAAGATAACTCCAGATATATCGAGTTTTGTTATTGCTTCTTCTATCTCATCTTTTTTCATTTTTCCTTCAAGCTCTTTTTCAATTTCCTCTATGGGAATCATTTTTCCAATTCTGCTTTCCAATTGTGCTATTGCATCTCTTACTATAAAGACTTTATTTCTCTGCGAGGCAGGCATTCCTCCTGTTCCACGATCTATGTCAAAGGTTTTTGATTCATAATCATAACCTACCTGCATGAGATAATATTTCATTATATCTATTGCTCTTTTAGAATCTTCTGGCTCGACAGTTTCACTCAGACGCATTTTGGCGCTGGCTTCGGACATTCTTATCAAAGCCTGCAGTTGTCTTGCTGAGATTGGAATCGGCCTTAAAGTAGCTTCTCCAGACACAGGCATATTCCTTAATTCAACGTAAAATTTTTTTATCTCTTCCACAGCAGTATCTGTTAAAACCGGCTTTATTCTCTGCTTTGCATATGCAACATATTTTCTCAGAAGATCCCTTGAAATCAACATCTCTTCGCCAAGTTTTTGATGCTCATAAAGAACATGAGTTGCAATAAGCTCATCTTTTTCCCTGTTTGGCAAATCTCTTAATGGAAAGATAACATCGAATCTGTTTATTAAAGTTGGAGGAAGATCAATTTGCTGCGCAATAGACTGATATGGATCAAATCTTCCAAATTTAGGATTTGCTGCTGCGAGAACACTTGTCTCTGCACGAAGAGTTGCCTGTACATTAGCTTTTGAAACTGTTATGGTATTGTGAAGAATCATGCCATTGGAAATAAATGTATGATATGGCTCTACAGTTACATCATAAACCCATAGGATATTTTCATTCTTAATTCTTTCAATTTTTTTGATTTTAACCCAACGTCCAAATCCAAAAGCAAGTTTTTCTATGTTGCTCAAATCTTTTATTATGTTTTTGTCTACACCCCCCCTCTCAGAAATTTTCTTTTTAGCCGCAAGAACAAGCTTTTGTAGGAATAGTCTGTGCTTTTCAACTCCTAAGCCAATTTGATGTCCCATCTCTTTTTTTGCAGACATCCCTAATCTTCTGAATATATTATCTATTGTATTTGTGCAGTTTGGGATAATATCTCTTATCGTTCTGTAAGTCTTATCTTTTTCGCAGTATTCTTTTAATCTATTTTTCTTTTTTTGCGATAAGAAGCTAATATTCATTAGAAATTTTTTTAAGTTCTCCTGTCCGGAAATGTCCACTCTCCAAACTATGCCGTCTTTAAAAATTGAGGATTGAATTTCAAACCTAAGCAAAAGATCTGCGACCTGTTCTGCAAGCCTTTTATTTTCAGTAACCAATGTTGCGCGACATCCGCCCCTGTTCTGGAAAACAACTGTGCCATCACCGTCAAACAATGCTCTTAAAAGATATCTTATATTTTCTTTTGGGAATTGCATAATTCTCTCTGGAATTGTTTTTTTATCACCCTTTTCCATAAGATTTTTATCAAGTTTATTAAGATTCTCAACTACTACTTTTGAGATAAGTCGAACAGCATATTGATTCTTCCTTTTAGTTATCCCTGCTTTTAGATTAAAATAAGATTCAACCGCATTTTTATAATCATCAATAAGGATTTTATCATTATTCCAGAATTGTATCCCATTTTTCTTTCCTCTGTTTAATTCATAGCAGCCATCAGTGATATGATAGCCCAAGATTTTACATAGAACATCGTTTTCCCCTTTATATTCTGCTTCTTCTATATTTATCTTAGATGGTATTGGAAAAAACATTCCTTCCTTTAATTTTTCTGCAGGAATTGTAATAATCTTTCCATTTTCAACAACCCAACATGGATGTTCAGGAGTTACAGTAATTTCTCTCCCATTGGCAGTTTCTATTTTTATAAACTCTGATGGTGCTTTATGCCTACTGACCCTATCAGCTTTTATTGGAAAATTATTCTGGAAATCAGTGGATAAGAGTTCAACAAAATCAACAGGAAGAATCTCACAATCTTTTCCATGATAAACTTTATTCTTGTTTTTTTCCATCAAATCATCAACAAAGCTTCCAATCTCAACCTCTTTGCCGTTCGATAAAAGAAGCTTAAAATCAGGCAACAGGCATTGCTGCTCCATCGCCTCATGCATAGCGCTCCTGTCATTAGGATCCATTTTTTCCAACTCGTCAATGCATACAAGGCCTTTATTTGCAAGAACCATTGCTCCTGCTTCCAAAGACCAGCCGCGGAGATACTCGTCTCTGACTACGGTTGCTGTAAGACCGGCTCCGCTTGCAGATTTTCCTACAACATATCTTCCCTTTGGAGAAATTCCCGACATGAATACAAGGGTGGCGCTTTTGGCTACTCCCGGATCACCTATCAAAAGAATATGAAAATCGCCTCGACTTTTCTGCCCATCTGCATGAATTTTTTTAACTCCACCAAAAAGCTGCAATATGAGGCAGCGTTTTATTTCATCATAGCCCCACACACTGGGAATTATACTTTTTGTCAGCTTCTCAAAAACTTTCGGGTCCTGGGAAAGTTCCAAAATTTGGCGTTCATCTTCATCATTAATATTAAGCTCTTCAAATGTTTCTTCAAGGGGAATTACATTGTTTGCCTCCAAGGCAAGCTCAAATCTTGTCGACAAGCCTCCGGATTGCAAAGGCACAGGAACTTCTTTTAGAGTCCCTATTACTTTGACTCTGCTTCCAGGGGTTGTTTTTTCTTCCATTAACGGTTCAACGAGATCTTCTTTAAGGAAAATATTCATTCTCTTTGGCTGTTCTCCCCCTGTCAGAGATTCCGGAGCTTCTTCAATAACAAGCCTTTGCGTGTCAACCAAGTCTTTGCTTATTAATTTGAATCCTCCTCTGCGTCCGCAAGAACATCTTGTTGGCTCGCGAAATTTTTTTTCTATTTGAAGAACAGAAAGAACAGTTCCACAAGAGGGGCATTCGAATTTAGCATTAACTACTTGTGGACGTACGTCAGAAGCCTGTCTGATAATGCCCTCAACGACAATCAATTCATTTATATTTCTTGAACGAATGTTTCTTACTTTTATCTCCTGGCTTTTGCTGAGGTTCAAAAGCCTTACTCTTGCATTATCTATCAAGCCAGATTCTTCAATTGCTATTTCCAAAATCCTGAGATTTTCTTCAGGATCAACAAGGATCTGCTCTGCCAGCCGGTTGGAATATTCAAGAAGCCTCATGAAATCAATAAAGATTGCACTTTTTCCTTTTCTTAGAGACTCGCCAAGTTCTTTTCTGTAGAAATCAAAGAAGCCCTTGGCTTCAATCATCAATTCCTCATTTTTAGATTTAGAAATTTGCTCCTCTGTTCCGTCCATTTTAGGGTATATTTGGAATAAGCAAGCTGTTTTTATACTTTATTGTAACTCATTGATGTTTTTTAGAATTAGGGATTATTCTAAAGGGGTGAAAAGAAAAAACCTATTTCTCGTAGTTTTTCAATACAGCCTTCACATTTTTCAAAAGCTGAGCCATGGAGAACTCAAGCTGCTGCTTATTCTTTGTTCCTGTGCAGACAAGCTTGCCATTGCTAAAAAGCAAAAAGGTTGCATTTGGCTCCCCAAGCTTGTAAACCAAGCCAGGAAACTGCTCTGGCTCATATTCTGTGTTTTCCATTTCCAGGGCAAGGAAGTTAAGATTGAGTTTCAAGTTGATCGTACCGGAAGCAACAATATTCTGTACTGTTATTTTTGGCTTTGTTGTTATTTTGACGTTTATTTTTTTCAATTGCTTTATGACAGCCTGGATTACTTTCTTAACTTGTTCAATTGATTTTGTTCCTGTGCATACAAGATTTCCCGAACTGAACACAAGGACAGCTGATTTTGGCTCCTTAACTCTGAGAACAAGGCCTGGAAAAGTCTCTGGATTGTACTCCGTGTTTGGTTGTGTTCTTGCCAGTTTTGTCAAAGGAATAGGCTTTTCGAGAGAAGTTGTTGCAACAATGTTCTGTATCTTGTATGTGCTTGTCATTTGTGGTAAAAATCCTTTATAAATAACGGCGAGGGGGCTTTATAAAGGTTTATAAACAATTTATTGAGAAATTCGCTTAAGCTCGCCCAGATCTGCTTCGTTCAACTGTTCTTTATACAATTCATTAACCAGCCAAAGCCCACTTTCTCTTATCTTTTCTTT
>CAZGUQ010000031.1:0-5522 GCA_964529375.1 Candidatus Woesearchaeota archaeon | reverse complement strand
CAACAATTCCAGATAATCCCTCCTTGTCAACAACTATCAAAGCGCCCATTCTTGCCCTCAAGATGTCGTCAAGCGCTGTTCTCATCGCTGTTCCTGGAGAAAGCATCTTTAAAACATCTAAAAGATCAAGCTCATTTTTACTTTCCGGCGCTGCCTGCTGTACAATCTCAATAATTTTTTCTGGCTCTTTTTTACCGTCCATGCAAAATATAGAAATAAGAAATATATAAACTTTATTAAGCAGAAATCCAATAAAGTTATTTGTTTTTTGCAAAGGTTTCTGCAACAATCAGGGGAAAAATTATGGTTGCATCTCCGAAAACTTTGATTCTTTTGCTTTTGGAGCTTAATTTTCCCCAGGAAACAGCTTCTTCCGGCATTGCTCCAGAATCAGAGCCGTTAAATTCTGGTTCTGTATTTATATAAACAGCATAATCTGCCCCATTTCTGTACATATTTGCATTTAAAATACTGTGCTTCACAACTCCAGCGCCAAGAATAATAACTCCTGTTTTTTTCAGACCAATAGTTGAATTGTTCAGTTCTTTGGTATCTTCGGCAATGTCAATTACAAAATCAGGGCGCTTAAATTTAAAAAAATAAATCATGTCTCCTAAACTTCCATCCATTATAGTCGGGCAATGCATTCTTATTCCATTTTTCCACGCCCAATAGCAGATGCTTTTTTCATCTGCAATTCTCTCTCCTAGCTTCCAGACAATTTCCCAGGTTGTCAATGCTTTTTGCCTGGCTTTTTGTTCCTGATAAAGTTCTTCAAGAACAGGCATTACAAATTTTTCAAATTTGACATATCTGGAATTGGGCACAAAAATGTTTCCAATCCTGTTTATTGCTTTTTCTCTTAACTCTGCGCCCTTGGCTCTAAAATTTCCAAGCATAAAATTCCCTAGGCATTTTATGATATCTTCCTCTACTCCGCCACCTGTAGTCACACAAACATCAACTCTCTTATTTTCTACAAGATATCTTATGACTTCTCTCAAACCAGAACTTACCATATTAGAGGTGTATCCCAAGTAAATAGTTGCCTTATTTGAAACCATATTGTTCACAATTTCAATTGACTTTGCCAAATTGCTTGCCTGAAATCCCGAACTGGAAAAACTTTTGATAATTTTTTCATAGTCAGGGCCAGAAGAAAAATCATATCCCTTAATAGCTACTCCTGAAACTTCTTCGCCTTCTAAGAAAAGATTTTTCCTTGCAATCTTTTCTTTATTTATTTCTTTCATTTTTAGTTAAATATTAATTAAAGAGGGGGTAGTGTAACTATCAACTCTATAAAAATGCAATTAGAATTATATGGGGATTGCCAAACTACCTATAATCTTTGAATATTGATTCATCCAGCAAATAAAACCTGGGTATTTATAAATCTATTTCTGCAAAACAAATATTGCACCATAAGAATCTTTTTAAAGGAAATCTTTCTGTTAGAGAAATGAATAAATGGTTTGAACTTTTCCTTGGTCTTGTGCTTTTAGTTTTCGCTATTTTAGTTGGCTGGGCATCTGATGCCTATACATGGACAATATTCGGAAAAGATCTTAATTTCCTTCATTCTGCATGGGTTTTCCTTAAGGGCGCGGTTTTCTGGTTCGTTGTAATGGTGGCTTCTTTATTGATTGTTCTTGGAGTTAATGACTTAAGAGAATAAAAATTATATAAAGTTAATTGTAAAAACAAGAGAAATAAAGTTAAGACAAGAAAATCAGGCTTCCTTCTATGATTGCTGCTATTATTAAAAGAGGCAGAATAACAAGAAAAAAAGCCTTTATTGATTTAATACCATAGATTTCCAGAGATTTAAGACTATTTTTTTCAAAGATAAATGTTCCAAGCTTTACCCCAAGTCCAAGAGAAATAAATAAGGCCGGAAGTTCGAAAATTCCATGTGGAAAAAGCCTCCATAAAATAAGAAATCCATTGCTATCTATAGTTCTTGATGCCACAAATCCAATTACATATCCATTTGCTATTGCGCCAAAAATGGGAAAAATGCCTAGGAGAACGCCGAAAAGAAGGCTTGTAAAGCTGCTTTCTAAATTATTAAGAAAAATAAATTTTATTAATTCTGCCTGCGACAATCCTTCTGTCTGTCCAAGCAACTGTTCTATATATTCCAAAATTTTGGTTTCAAGTATGGCTGGTGTAGGCAGAAAAAAACCAAATAAAGCGAAAAACAAAAAGATAATAATAACAGAATAAATGAAATTTCTCGAGTCTTTTATGTACTGCCAAACTTCTCTGTAATTTCTTATGAAAAAACTTTCTTTTTTCCTCTTTAGTGTTTTCTTCATTTTTTATCTCTTATTTTTAGCTGAAGTATCTGTTGAGCATATATGTTTTTCTTTTATACTTATTCCTTAAGTAAATTCCGTAAACAAGGCCCGCCAATAAGCCTCCAAGATGCGCTGTATTTCCTATTGGAATATTTCCTGCAACAGAAATAAGCCATAAAACAATAAGAATTCCGGGCGCCGCATATTTAACTTTTATCGGAATTGGTATGAACATTACATAAACAGGAAGATTTGGAGTCAAAAGAACCATCAAGCCGACAATTCCAAATAACGCTCCAGAAGCCCCAACAGCAAAACTGTTTATATCTGCAGTAAAAACAAGGGAGAGCAGAACAAACAGCAATCCCGCAAAGATTCCAGCTGTCATGTAAAACCAAAAATATCTCTTTTTTCCTATAATCTTTTCAATAAAAGAACCGACAAAAAGAAGGGAGAGCATGTTAACAAACAAATGGAAAAAACCAGCGTGCATGAACATGCTTGTTATGAAAGTCCATATATATTTTCCCTGAAAGATATTTCCCGGCTTTATAGCAACAGAATCAACTTTTATTGTTTCTGTGCCGACCAATACCGAGAAAAGAAGGAATGTAAAAATATTGATAAAAATAATTATGGAAGTCACGCTAAAAGAGCTCAAAATTCCTCTTTTTCTTCCAGAAATCATATAGCGTACCATTTATCTTCTTTTTCTAGAGATTTTTTTATAATTCGCTTTTCTATTTATCTTTCTTATTTTTTTCTTTGCCTTTTTTGTCTTCCTGATTTTTCCATGGGTTTCTTTTTTCGCTTTTGTTTTTTCCTTTTTTCTTAGCTCTCTTGTCTTTTGGGCTTGCTTCTCTATCTTTTTCAAGTCTTTTGTTCTCTTTTTCTCTTCTTTTGATTTTTCTTTTGATATCTCTTCTAAAATAACAGAAAGATCCTTTTCAAGTTTCTCCTTGTTTTTTCGCAAATCGCGAATCATCTTGCTATTGTCTTTCAATTCCAATATAGAGCCGCACTCGTTGCATGTGAAATTATTAAGCAAGGCATTATCTTCAGTCAGTTCTATGTGGCACCTCGGGCACGCGTAAAATCTCTTTATCTCTCTGCTTTTTATCTGATGTTCTGCGTTCTCTATTTTTTTCGAAAGATTTTCTTTAAGGAATTCTAAAGCTTTTACTATTTCTATTTTCCAAAAATAAGTATACCAGCCCTTTTTTCTGTCTTTTTTTCTTATTGACGAAACAAGTCCGTAATCTGAAATCTTGTAGAGTATGTTTCTAACCTGGTTTATTGTAAGATTTAATTTCTTGGCTATCACAAACTCATTGACATATTTTTGCGCGTCAAGAAGGTCAACAATATCCTCTGCCTGTTTGCCGGCAACGAGGGAAATAACTTCTTTCAATAAATCCTTAAGCATTTTAATAATTAATTTGGTTCTTATTTGTTTAATACATCTAAAAATAAGTTTATTAATTTAATGATTGTATCACTTAAGGCAGAGTGTTTAAAATTCATGTTGCATTAAAATCCGCTTGTAAATAAAGATTTTTAAACCTGTGTTGTATTTTATATATATTCCAAAATATACTTAAAAATAAAATGGGGCTTTTTAGCAGAAAAGAAAAAACAGTTGATTCCGGAATTCCTATGCTTCCAAGGCTTCCAAGACTTCCCGATTTGCCAGACATGGAAGACTTCCCCGAGGGAAACATCCATCAGCTTCCAAGCCTTCCTTCAAATTCAATAGGGGCAAGATTTTCTCGAGATACTATAAAAGATGCAGTTTCCGGGGAGAAAAGGGGTGGCAAAGATTTCTATGCTGACGATTTCTCTGATGACGAGATGAGAATGATGCATGAACCTTTGCGAAGACCCTTGGCAGAAGAAATGGAAGACAATGTGGGAGAAAGCAGGGAAGAATTTCATGACATACCAAGAAGAGTGTCTGGTTTGGGTCTTAGAGAAGAAGCAGAACCTGTATTTGTTAGAATAGATCGTTTCGAAGAAGGACTTAGGCTTTTTGAAGCAGTAAAAGACCAGATTTCGGCAATAGAAAGAAGCTTGGCAGAAACGAGAAGAATCAAAGAAAGAGAGGAAATCGAATTGCAGGCGTGGGAAAATGAGTTAAAAAAAATGAGGGAAGAAATGGAAAAAATAGGCAGAAATGTTTTTTCTAAAATATAAAATGCCTTCTGAAAATGTAGTTCATATCAGGCTTGAGTATGGCGAGGCAATAAAAGCCAAAAGAAGCATTCTTTCTTCAGAAAAAAGTTCTCTGATGATTGAAAAGATGCTTGGAAGATACAAATCATTAAGAGGTGCAGAGCTGGATCTTAAGGGAAAAATTTACACGAGAATGAAAGAAGCCAGGGCAAATATAAAAAAACTCCAGGTTCTTCTCCCAACTCCAAAAATTCCGAGAATATTGAAAAGAGTCAGGACAGAAGAGAAGCATGTAACGGCAGTCAAGCCAGAATATCATTCTGAAGATATAGAATCTCAATTAAGAGAAATCCAAAAAAGGCTTGAAGAGCTGCAGGGTTAATTAGGGGCCAATTCTAATAATGTTGATTATTATCGTCAAATTTTAATCGCGATAACCACTTAGGTTTTATACCATTAAAATATCTTTTATTATTAACATTTTTCTGGCTATTTTTATTAACAAATACTTTTTAAAAACCATATTCCTCAAGAATATATGGCAGCCAAGATAACAAGAAAACAGCTCATTGAGAAATATTTAAAATTCTTCCAGTCTAAAAACCATAAGATAATTCCTTCTGCTTCACTTATTCCAGCAAATGACCCAACTGTTCTCTTCACAACAGCAGGAATGCATCCTCTTGTTCCCTATCTTCTCGGACAAAAGCACCCTCTGGGCAAAAGAGTTGCAAATGTACAAAAATGCATAAGAACAACAGATATTGACGAAGTCGGCGATGGATTCCATCATACTTTCTTTGAAATGCTTGGAAACTGGTCTCTAGGAGATTACTGGAAAAAAGAAGCAATTGAATACAGTTTTGAGTTTCTAACAAAAGTCCTTGAAATACCAAAAGAAAAAATATCTGTAACTTGCTTCGCAGGTGACAAAGATGCCCCAAAAGACATAGAATCAGAAAAGGCTTGGAAATCTCTCGGAATAAAAAAGATAAAATTCCTTGGAAAAAAAGATAATTGGTGGGGACCTGCTGGAAAAACAGGGCC
>CAZGUQ010000030.1:5304-5548 GCA_964529375.1 Candidatus Woesearchaeota archaeon | reverse complement strand
AAACCAAATATGAACGTTGTGTTCGTTGGACACGTTGACGCTGGAAAGTCAACCACAGTCGGAAGATTACTTTTTGACACTGGTGCTGTTTCTGAAATGGAAATGAAAAAATTGAGGGACGAAGCTGAAAGACATGGAAAAGCTGGATTTGAATTTGCTTATGTTATGGATAAAATCAAAGAGGAAAGAGAAAGAGGAGTTACAATTGACCTTGCATACAGAAAAATAATGACTCAAAAATTCC
>CAZGUQ010000030.1:0-5294 GCA_964529375.1 Candidatus Woesearchaeota archaeon | reverse complement strand
TAATTGACGCGCCTGGGCACAGAGACTTCGTTAAGAACATGATAACAGGAGCATCACAAGCAGACAATGCATTCCTTGTAATTGCTGCCCCATCCGGGGTTCAGCCTCAGACAAAAGAACACTTGTGGCTTTTGAGAACAATGGGTGTAAAGAATATTGCTATCATTATAAACAAGATGGATGAATTGAAATATGAAGAAGCAAAGTTCAACAAGGTTAAGGAAGATGTTTCTGCTCTTTTGAAGACAGTTGGATTAAAACCTGAAACCACACCTTTCATTGCATGTTCAGGATTAAAGGGAGATAATGTTGCAAAGAAAAGCGAAAATATGCCATGGTACAAAGGACCAACAATACTTGAACAGTTTGATTTGTTCCCAATGCCAGAATTACCTACAAATCTTCCAATGAGAATGCCTGTTCAGGATGTTTATGAAATTACTGGAATTGGAACTGTTCCTGTCGGTAAAATAATCACTGGAATAATGAAGCCGGGAATGAAAATAAAAGTACTTCCAGGAAGGACAGGTGACGGAGTTGATGGAGAAATTAAGACAGTTGAAATGCACCATGAAGCACTTCCAGAGGCAAGAGCAGGAGATAATGTTGGATTAAACATAAGAGGAGTAGGAAAGAAAGATATTGCAAGAGGAGATGTTATTTGCGATGCTGCATTCCCACTTCCTGTTGTTAAGGAATTCATCGCAACAATAACTGTTGTTGAACATCCTAATGTTTTGGCTAAGGGATATACACCTGTATTCCACGTTCACACCGCACAGGTTCCTTGCCAGTTCGTTGAATTAATAGAACAGATTGATCCTAAAACAGGACAAGTTTTGAAAGCAAATCCTGATTTCCTTAGAAATGGAGATGTTGCAAAAGTAAGAATAAAGCCAATGGGAAACTTGGCTATTGAGACACAGAAGGAAAATCCTTACATGTCAAGATTCGCAATAAGAGATGCTGGAGCAACTGTTGCTGCAGGTCTTTGCACTGAAATAACACAGAAGAAATAGGTTTTGAAATTTCTAATTGTTAATTAAGAATTAAATTCATTAAAATAAAAGATAATATGCAAAATGGCAAAAGAAAATAGAACAGAAGAAGACCGGGTAAAAGAATATATAAGACAAAGAGAAGAGTTTAGATTTTTCAGAGATGTGCTTGCAAGTAGAACTTATCATTCGACAAATCCAGAACAAATGAAAAAAAGTCTTCTAAATCATATGAGACCAAGAACAGATGAAGGAGAATTAATATGCGCTCCATGTGATATGGTTAGCATGGTTCCTGTTGAAAGAATATATGGCCCACACCATGATTTAGACCACAGCCATGAATGCGAAGTATGTTACGGAACAGAGATTGGAAGATATTCGTAAGTGTTTTATATTGAATATATTCCTTTAATAATTAATTTTTTCGCACGACTCCATAGAGATTTTCTTACAGTATGCGGATTAATCAAATCCTCTGGTTCATATATTTCTCCGTATTTGCCAACCAAATCTCTTAAATCAAATGTGCTTTGGCATCCATTACAATTATAATTATCAACAACGACAGCAAGTTTTGAAGAAGTTATTCTTCCAAGATATGTAAAAACAGACGGTTCCTTGCAATTAGGACACGGCCCGCTAAGTTTTCTAGGTATTTTACCATCTTCTCTTACAACAACGTTTTCTAGTCTTTTTTCCATAATTTCTCTTACCAGATTATCTTTATAAATCTTATGATATGTTATATCTATATAGTGACAACTAAATGGCTAGACAGCTATTCAATCATCTCAATAATGCTTATAAATTGGGAAAAGATGTATTTTTCATGCTTAAACTGGAATTAGGAGATTCCGTATAAATCATTTAAATAAAATGCTTAAACGAGGTATGTCAAAGAGTGAGATTGAAAAATATCTTCAGGACAAGGGAGACTTTGTACAAATAGATCATCTTACAGCATTTCTTAAGGAAGATATTCCGACAGACATAAGAAGATTCGCGATGATGAGGATTGCCGAGCTTTATGAGAAAAAGTACATGTTCAGGGAAGCTGCAAAACTCTTCAATAATCTTGGGATGCTTGTTGTTCCATTTAAGGAAAAAATACAGAATCATGTAAAAGAAACAGAATTATACATAAAAGCAGGAGATTTGAGGGAAGCAGACCATGCGATGCAAAGAGCTCTTGGACAGGCAAACCAGCTTGAAAAAAACGATATTATGTTCAGCATAAGAAAATTCTATAGAGCACAGGCAGAGGCTTATGAAAAAGGAATGAGAAGAGCCAACGCTGTAAAGATGTATGAAAAACTTCTTGAGCTATCATCTACATCTGCAGAAAGGGAAGAAATCAAGGCAAAACTGCTTCCATTATATGAAAGGCTTGGCAAATTCAGGGAATATAATGTATTGAAGGGGATGAAGAATTAGTCGTGCCTATTTGTTTCTGGATTGTCATCAAAAAAGTTCTCAATAGCAGTCCTTACGTCTTGCCATAATTGAACAACATCAGGGTTATAATTTGAATTTGGCTTACCTGGTTTGGCTTGAAACTGCATTCCATATATCTTTGCAGGGTCTTTATGCTTGTATATAAAATTAAATCTGTCAAATAAATAAGGTGGATTTGGTAAAGTTACTTTCCCATCAAAATCTATATTATCTTCTCTTCTGAACCCAACAACGCCTGTTTCGTAACCTGCCCTTATTGCATATGAAAGGTCATAATGAATAGATCCTTTAACAGTTTCAGCTACATGATCTGTTAAAAGTCTTAATTGTCCCAATGTTAAACTCCAAGGAAAAGATATTGTCGCTTTGTCCAAAACATTACTCTCCAGCGCCATAAAATAAAAGAATGAGAGTTTTATTTAAGGATTTAGGTGATGAAAAGGAAAAACTTAAAAACAGACCATATCTTAGATAATTGAGAAATATATTAGATCATTAATTATTCACTCACGCGGAAAGCAATTCAGTTTGTTTTCAGCTTCACATTCATTTAGCATTTCATGCTTTATTTGTGCAGGTAGATAGATAATTTGAAAGAAACGAAGGAAACTTCGAAGGAAGGTATATTTCTTGACGAAATCATAAGATTTTGTGTAAATTAAACAAAAACGGAGTACAAAATGGCAAAAGTAAGTCCTGTATCAATAAAATATATGATACATGCGAACTTTAATGCAGAAGGGGCACTAGAAAAGCCTGACGTAATCGGAGCATTATTCGGACAGACAGAGGGCCTTTTGGGAAGCGAACTTGAGATGAGGGAACTTCAGAAAGAAGGCAAGATAGGAAGAATAGAAGTCGAGCTTCAGAGAAATGACAGAAAGACCACAGGAACAATAAAGGTTCCGACTGCCTTAGACCAATCTGAAACAACTTTGATAGCTGCTGCAATTGAGACAATCGAAAGAATTGGACCAAGCGACGCACAGATAGAAGTTGAAAGGATTGAGGACGTAAGGGGAAGCAAGAGAGATTACATCATTGAAAGAGCCAAAAAGCTTATGGGAGAAATCCATGGAAGCTCTGACTCTAGGGAAATTTCAAACCAGATAAAAGACTCTGCAAAAACAGCAGATGTTGAAGAATATGGTGATGAAAAACTTCCTTGCGGAGATCTTTCAGGAAACGAGATAATTGTTGTTGAAGGGAGAGCAGATGTGTTGAACCTCATAAGAAGCGGCGTCAGGAATGTTATAGCAATGAATGGAACAAAGCTGCCTGAATCTATCAAAGCATTGAGCAAAGACAAGGAAATAACCTTGTTTGTTGATGGTGACAGGGGCGGAGAACTCATTGTTAGGAACGTGCTTGACAACGCAAGAGTCAAGTATATTGTAGTTGCGCCTGATGGCAAAGAAGTTGAAGAGCTGACTGGAAAGGAGATATTAATGAATCTAAGGAAGAAGATTCCTGCAGAGGAGTTTTTTTCTAGAAGGAGATATCCCTCCCGGGCTCCTTATCATGAAAAAAATTATGATAAGAGATATAATAATGAAAAAGGAACTTCCGGGGATGTTAAACTTAATTCAGATGATTTAGAGGTTAATACAAAAGATAATGATGATAAATTAAGAAAAATATTCAATGAAAATATTAATAGTGAAAAGGCAGTTATTCTTGACAAAAATTTGAATGAGATAAAAAAGACTTCTGTTAAAAGTCTGTCAAGTTCGCTTAAAAAAATAAGCGATGTTTACGCCCTTTCAATAGATGGGACATTGACAAACTATATATTAAAGGAAGCAGAGGATGTGGGATGCAAGATAATTATTGCAAAGAATTTCTCGACGACAGACACCAAAATAAGGCTAATTAGCGCGTGAAGGGAAGACCATATTACTGGTTGTTTTGACACCCGGTGACTTTTTTAGCACTAAATAATTAGGGTGTTTTGTTGTCACAGTAAAGTTTATAAACGTCCCTATATGGATATAATTAATAGGAACCAAGTTCCTATACAATTAAATTTTAACATAAAAGATGAATAACAAAAATCTTTGGGTTTCATTTCTTGCAATAGCAACCGTATTGTTCTTAGCTGCAACTGTAAGCGCTGCACAGATAACAAGTGATTACACTGTTGAAGTTAATGGACAGAACGCATACTGGTATACTGTAAGCGTTGTTGAAAACGAGAACATAAATGTTGAAGTTTCCTTCACAGCTCTTGTTAACGACACAGATGTTACAGTAGAAGTAGAACTTACCGGAAACAAGGGCGATGTTGATGCCGAAACTGCTTTCTTTGATGTAGAAGCAGGAAACAGGTACACAAAAACATTGGTTCTTGAAGTCCCTAGAGGACTTAATGATGAAGTAAGCGATTCATTGAAGCTTGATGTGAAAATATCAGGTAAAGATCATGAATCAGAGCTTTACGATATTGCTTTGAGGGTTCAAAGGGAATCTTACAGTATACAGATAAAGTCTGTATCAACAGGAACAATGAAAGCTGGACAAATGGTTCCAGTTGACGTTGTTGTTAAGAATGTTGGTTACAATGACCTTGATGATTTGTATATTGTTGTAAAAATCCCTGCATTGAATCTGCAGAGATCAGCATATTTCGGTGACCTTGTAGCTATTGAAGACAGCAATGATGATGACGATACTGACACTGTATCTGGAAGATTGTTCTTGGAAGTTCCATACAGTGCAAAAGCAGGAGTGTATGCTCTTGAGGTTACAGCTTCAAACGGCGACACAACTACTAGTGCAGTAAGGGAAGTAAGCATATCAAACGAGTTTTCAGGCGGAAACATAGTTGTTTCTGGTGAC
>CAZGUQ010000029.1:0-5932 GCA_964529375.1 Candidatus Woesearchaeota archaeon | reverse complement strand
TATCTTCCCTTTGTTTTAGGGTGGTGTTTGGAGGACAAAACCCAAATTTCTTCCAAACCAGGTATCTGGTAAGTTTAACAGAGTTTTTTATTCCTACTAACTCTACCCATTTATTCAATCCATCGACTCCATTTATGGTAAGAATATATGTTCTATTTTCATTTTTATTCTTTGGATCATACATATAGTAATAAAAAAGGATATCCATTTCGTGAAGCATTTTGATTAGGTCCTCAGCCAAAAAACGAGAAATAGTTGTAATGTGAATAACAGGATAATGATTATGGCCTTTATTAAATTCATTAGTCCCTACATAAGATTTTCTAAAATATAAATTTCCATCGGTATCAAAAAGCCCTCTTAAAAATGCTCCGTAATTTTTTATGTCTTTACTTTCAAGAATTATTTTTGGAATCCTAACAATTTTTGACTTTTTCCCGGGAGGAAAACCGAGGTTTATCAATGAATCTCTAACTTCTTTTTTACAGCTAAGAAAACCATAAGAACCTCTTGTAAATTTTTTACCTTTAATATCTAAATTGAATATTTTATTAAAAAGGGGTATAACATATGAATCATAATAATCCTTTTCTTCTAAATGGCCGCTAATATCTACTTCGCCACCACCCCCTCCTTTTAGTCTCATGTAGCCATCTCCAGCATGAATACCGCATGCTTCAGCTAAATCAGGGGTTAGATTCATCATCATATTTGTAATACATATAAGTTTATAAATTTAATTATATTAGGATATATATTTGTATTACAAAAATATTTATAAAGTTAAAAGGCAATAAGATATTATGACTGGGAAAAGCAAAAAAATGAATTATCCAGAATTATATCTAATTCGCTTAGACAAAAAGCTAAAAGATAAATTAAAAAAGATTGGAAGCGGGAGAGTTAGAGAGTATTTAAAAAAAATAAGAGATTAACATGCCAATAAAATATTCTCAACAACCCCAACCACGCCCAATAGTTCATCATCATATAGTTCTGAAACCGCATCACAAAAAGCTGCTTATCGGAGGCTCTTCTGTTGTCGTCATTCTCCTCATTGCTCTTTCTGTCTTCACATATTTGAATTTTGTAAGGCAGGAATTGAATTTCAATATTCTCGACAACAAGATAACTGATTTAAGGACAGAAACACAGAAAAATATAAATGATGTTTCCACAAGCCTTCTTGAAGCCAGGGAAAATCTAAACTCTCTCAGTTCAGATATAGGGGATATAAACACAGAGTTTGCGCGGCTGAAAGCCAGTGCAGGAGAGGACTTTTCAGGAATAATAGAATCTTCTGTCAAGGCAGTCGTCACAATAAGGACAGACGTTGGACAAGGAACAGGATTTTTGATTACAGACGATGGATATATTGTAACAAACGCCCATGTTCTTTCGGGAGGATCTTATGTGCGGGCAATAACATATAATCAAGAAATAGTTGACGCTGATTTTATAGGTTATACTTCAAACATGGATATAGCTCTCCTAAAAATTCCCGGATTAAACGAAAAGCTTGAACTGGGAAATTCAGATACTATTTCCGTAGGAGAAAAAGTAATAGCAATAGGGAATCCTCTTGGTCTTCAGTTTTCTGTCTCCCAAGGAATTGTCTCTGCAGTTCATAGGAAAGGGGCTAATGGATTAAATGCTTACATACAAACCGACGCGGCCCTTAATCCAGGAAATTCCGGAGGTCCTTTAATAGACAAAGAAGGAAAAGTTATAGGAATAAATAACTTCAAAATAGGACAGAGCGAAAGTCTCGGTTTCGCCCTTGAATCCAATTATATAAAAGAGGCTGTAAATGCCATTGCTCAGGACGTGCTAGGACAGACACTGATTTAAGAAAAAGGTTTATTAAACATTCTTACTAATTCTATTAATGGCCAAGAATATGCAGGAAGGAATTACAGCAAAAAAGTCAGATAACTTCTCTGAATGGTATACTCAAGTTTTGCAGAAGGCGGAAATAGCTGACTTAAGGCTCGGCATAAAGGGATTTATAACAATAAGGCCCTGGGGTGCTATGATTATGGAAAACATGTTTAGAATGTATGAAAATGAACTTCAAAAAAAGGACCATCTTCCAGTAATAATGCCTTCTGTTATACCAGAATCAAATTTAAAAAAGGAGGCAAACCATATTCTTGGATTTACTCCCCAAGTATTTTGGCTGGAAGCAGAAAAAGGAGAAGAAAGGCTTGCATTAAGACCGACAAGTGAAACTGTTTTTACTCCGATGTTTGCTTTATGGATAAGAAGCCATAGAGATTTGCCTATGAAGCTATATCAAAAGGGCAGTGTTTTCAGATATGACACAAAGGCAACAAGGCCCCTAATTCGGGGCAGAGAATTTCAATGGATAGAATGCCACGATGCCTTTGCAACAAGAGAAGAGGCAATAAAACAAACTCACGAAGACATGGACACAACTGAGAAAATAATGCATCAGAAATTTGGAGTTCCTTTTCTTGCAATGAAAAGGCCAGAATGGGATAAATTTCCAGGGGCAGAATACACAATAGGCAGCGATGTCTTTATGCCTGATGGAAAACTAATTCAACAGCCTTCAACGCACATGATGGGGCAAAAATTCTCACGGGCTTTTGGTGCAACATTCAAGGATGAACAAGACAAGGAAGATTACTTATATACAACTGCATATGGCCCTGCAATATCGAGAATTCTTGTATCTGTAATGTCTTTGCACGGCGATGATAAGGGTTTGATTGTTCCTTATTGCCTCTCTCCAGTAAAAGTAATTATTGTTCCAATTTATAACATGAAAAATAAGTCAAAAGTCTTGAAATATTGCAAGGAAATCAATTCTAAGTTAAGCAAGTTAGATATTCAAAATTGGCTGAATAACAAAGAAGGCTACAGTCCGGGGTGGAAATTCAATGAATCTGAATTAAAAGGGATTCCATTTAGGCTTGAAATAGGAGAACAAGAAGTCAAATCCAAAAAGGTAACGTTATTTACACGAGATATAGGAAAAAAAGAAAAACTTTTTGTAAAGTCTCTTTCTAAATTAAAAAAGCTGGGACAAGATTATGATGAAAGATTGAAAAAAAAGGCAGATAAGCTAATGGACAATAGGATAGCAAACTGCAGGACAAAAGAGGAAATTAAAAAAGTGTTGAACTCTGGAAAAATAGCAAGGGTAAACTTCTGTAGCGTTGATAAAAGCGGTGAAAAATGCGCTGAACATGTTAAAAAAGAACTCGGCGCAGAAGTCAGGGGAACTTTAGCAGATAAAAACGAAAAGCCATCAGGAAATTGCATAATTTGTAATACTCGCGCTAAAGCAGTTGTTTATATTGCAAAAAGCTATTGATAAATAATTGTTTAACTAAGACAGTCCCAAATTCTAATTTATTTATATTGGCATATTTAACATTAACATTTTAATTAATCCAAAGTGCATTCTTTTGCACCTTGTTGATTTTATTCCTCTCGGCTTAATGTTCTGAGTTCATGTTCCATTCTGAGAGTCATCTCCATCAATAGATTTAACTCTCTTTCGACATGTGTTTCTTCAGCCGGTTCCAGTTCTTGTACAGTTTCCATTTTATTTTTGTAATCTCAGCAAAACAGAAATCTCTCAAGCCTGTAATTAATTAGAAGTGTATTCAATTTAATTCAGGTCTGGAAAGAAATCTCTGAATTAAATTGAGCTATTTATGTATTTAATAGTCTTTTTTGTGTTGAGTATGAACTTAGTAGAATTCCAACTAGGCATAAAGTTGCCCATTGTATCTCCAAATTTTCTACCCATTATTTTTTTAAGAAAAAGCTCTTTTTATATATTTCTGTTTTGTGTTAGTTATTTCTCAGTGATAATTTTTTCCAAATTTTCCTTGAATTTCTCTATATCGCTTGTCTTCATTCTTCCTCCAACAGCAAATTCATGGCCGCCGCCTGCCGCACCATCTAAATCTTTTATTGCTTCAAGGAAAATTTCCCTTGCCTTTTCTCCGCGCATCGAGATGTTTGTCATACCATCCTTAATATATGCAACAACAACTATTTTTTTTGGAAAAAGATAATTAACCTCGTTTGCAATCTCTGAGCTGATGCTTAAATTACCGGAGTATTGAAAAAACAGTAACTTCTCCTGATTTTTTGCAAGAGAAAGCGCTCTTAATAAAAGTCTTTGATACTTTGAATCAATTTCTTGAAATCTTTGATGCATTCCCCTGTTATAATTGTTTTCTTCCAAAACATCATACGGACTTTTTGCTTTCATAAGAAAACGCAGCATATTTACGACATTTGTTGTCTTATCTTTAAGACCAGCTCCAAAAATTCTTGCAATTCTTCCTATCTGAGATTTGTAAAAAATATCAAATATTCTTCTTCCTCTTGTTGTAAGTTCCGTATATTCTTTTTCAAATTTCTCGTAAAATTTCGGAATAAACCGGTCTGAAATGCAGCCCACAACGGCAATCCAGATATCTTCTTTTCTCTTTGTTATCTGCCAGCAAAGTGCTGTTACAGGCTCATTGCTTTTTTTCTTGTTAAATAACGGATTGTAGTAATTAACGAATTTTGGGATTTCTTTAGTATCTATATCATGATGATCTATCCAGACAACAGGAATATTAATTTTTTCTGCTTCGTCAAAAAAATCACGTTCAACAACAGGCTTATCTAGAATAAAGACATAATCTGCTTTCAGTTCATGAACTTTCCTGAAATAATCTTTGTTCAATCCAGGAAATGATCTTGCAGCAACCCCCCTGCCTCTTCCGATATATCTTTGCAGCAAGAGAAAACTGCAAAGCCCGTCCTGGTCATTATCAAAGAAAAAAACAGGATTTTGCGCTTTTTCCAGATGTTCCTTAATTTCTGAAACCTGTTTTTTCGTCAGCATGGTAATAACCAGAAAAGTCAGTATATAAAAATTGTTAATAGTAAGAGTATGTCTAAAAAGATGTTAATGGTAAAAAGCCCACAATAGATTAGATATAATTTAAAAAGAGGAGATAAAATAAATGATTTTTAGAGATTGTTAATGGTAAAAAAGACGTTATGGGTAGTTTATTGCAATTGAGATTTCTACATTAAAATTTTAATTATATTATAAATAAAAAAATTAAAATCAGACAGTTTTTCCTACAAGGATTTTTTCTTTTAGATTTCTCAGATCCCTTGTTATTGAATTTATCTTTTCCTCATTGTCAAACACTTCCAAAAAATCTTCTTTGCTTATCTCAAAAATCCTGTCAAGATTTCCAAAGGAATTAACAAGAATTCTTATTTCTTTTTCCGGAAGATTTGTTTTTCCAAGAATTCTAAGGCCAAGAGGGGTGACAGATTTATCTCCAGCTTCCCCAAACAGGGTTCTTGATATAGTTGAAGTTTCAAGTAAAGAATCTAAATGTATATTTCTTAAAAGCTCATCAGCCCTGTTATGTTTCTGGCCAAAATAATCCTTGAGGAGAAATTCTCTTTCCTTGTAAAGATTTCTTATAAGTTCTTTTAGCCTCATACTCACAATTATCCCCTCCTTTCCCAATTCAATAAGATATCTTTTGACATTTTCAGAGATTCTTCTTATGTTTTCAAGAGTCTGCAAAACGTTGCAGACATCATTTGTTGTTGTTAAATTTGTTATCTCCAGAACGTTCAAATGAGATATCAAATCGTTAAAAATTTCTTTTTGCTTTTCCAGTATTTGCAGATTTTCGGTGGCTCTTCTTAAAATTTCTGATGTATGCTCCAAAAAATAAACGCTGTCTTTGAAAAATAAAGTAATTTTGTTTTTCCTTTCAGAGATGGCTATTACTATCGTATTAAACTGTTTTGCAGTTCTTTCGGCAGCCTTGTGTCTTGTTCCTGTTTCCTTGGTAAGTATTCTCGCGCTTGGCGTTAATAACGTATTGGAGTATAAAATTTTCTTCAAATCACTCGAGAGTATTAT
>CAZGUQ010000028.1:4755-6454 GCA_964529375.1 Candidatus Woesearchaeota archaeon | reverse complement strand
AGAATATCAAGCATTGCTTGTTTAGCTCTTTTTACAGCCTTGTCTCCTGTTGACATGAACATATCTATTGCTTCTGGTGATGGCTTCAATCTTCCCATTTTCAAAAGAGCT
Source organism: Candidatus Woesearchaeota archaeon (assembly GCA_964529375.1). Lineage (GTDB taxonomy): Archaea > Nanobdellota > Nanobdellia > Pacearchaeales > GW2011-AR1 > ASMP01. The sequence goes on along the minus strand of CAZGUQ010000028.1, from coordinate 6,343 downwards.
TTCCATGGCAAGAAAGTTCCCCTGTCGTAAAGAGGAATACCATCACGGATAAAAGTAAACATTACCGGATGAGCATCTTTCACACTCTCCCAAAAATCAGTAAGAAGGTAAATTTGAACATTAAGAAGATTTTTCTTTGAACCTGCAAGAGACAATGCCTCAGAGATGTATTGGAAAATCATGCTCCTTAATCTTTCCTTAAGCTCAAGCCTAGGCATTCTTTTTACATCTGTATCATTTATCACTATGAATGCATCAACATCAGATTCTTTTACAGTATCTCCGCGAACCATGCTTCCTGCAATAACATAGGAAACAATATATTTGTCAAACTTTTGCAGCACAAGAGCTTTATGGATTTCTGCAACTCTCAAACCCTCGAGAATTCCTGTATCATGCAACGGATAGCTCATTCCTATTGCAGTTGTCAGTTCAAACTTGCTGTCAAGGCAAGCTTCCCAAATATCGACAGGAGTTTTAATGTAAATCCAGACATCTTTCTTTATCTTGTCAATCTCTGTAATAAGCTCTTTCTTTATTTTAGGAATTTCCTTGAATTTTTCCTCTGGAATAATGATATATAAATGGGTTTTCTTCTGCAGTTTTTCAAATTCTTCTTTTGGAATTCCCTCGCCAAGCTCGTCTTCAACAAAAAGCCTTACAGCCTGCGGAGCAATTATTCCTATTGCCTGGGTAAATGGATATTTCTTCACAATCGCAGCTTTTATCTTGTCAAACTCTTTCTTTGTTCTCTCCATCTCTCTCTGCAATTGTTCTGTTCCCTCGGGAAGAAGCGGCTTTTTGCCGGAATACTGTGTGTTTAAGTTCATGCCCGGTATCTCTGTCTCTTCTGTTTGTTTGCCTTCTGCCGGCCTGTTTTTGTCTGTTTTCATGTTTTTTATGTTATTTTATATTTTAAAGGGAATTCTTTCTATTTTTAAAGCTATTGTATATTATGAATTTAAGTTTATAAGGGTTTTTGGTTGGTTATTTATTTTGGTTTGTTAGTTTTTAGAGCAAGCCTTAGCATATTCTTGAGAAACGAAATCTTTATAAATAACTTATCACTATAATGATAACTATGGATTTTGAAATAATCAACCCCCATGTATTGAAGATATTGATTGCTGCTAGAAAGGAAGATTCAATAAGGGCAATTTCAGACAGAATTAGCTTAAGCTATGGTTGGACTTATAAGTGGGTACAGGATTTGGCAAAGTTGGGTGTGTTTAAATTAACCAGAATGAAAACTTTCTTGAATAAAGATTCACAATTTTACAGGAGAACAATACAATATATAAAGAAGATTTTAACCAAAGACATACAATTTAACTATGGTGTTTTGTCATTATTCGGAATTGAATATTGTTTTACCAAATTAGATTCTGTTTTCATCTGGACAAGTGGTGGGTATAATATTGCACGCTATAAAAATTTTTATCCCATATTTATAAAAGTCAGGGCAAAAGATAGAAAGTTATTTGAATATTACTGCAAAAAATTGAGTTTATCTATAAATAAAAGAAACGGTGTTTTTTATAAGCCTGTTTTTTTGGATGATTTTAAAATTAGTTATCATGAAGGAACC
>CAZGUQ010000028.1:0-4745 GCA_964529375.1 Candidatus Woesearchaeota archaeon | reverse complement strand
TTGGGAGAAACAATCGGTTTTATGGAGGAAAACATATACAATTTTGAGCCCGCATTAGAAATGATAAAGGAAATGTATAATGGGAAAATCAAGGCAAGATACAAGGAGGTTATAACAAATGTTTGATCTTATCGGTAGGGAAAACAGAATTTTTGAGGTATTGGAAAAGTTATCTAAGTCCGGTTTGGATTTTGTGATTATAGGGGGCTATGCCGTATCTGCTTTTAAACACAGATTCTCTGTAGATGCAGATGTTGTTATAAGAAGTGAGGACAAGGAGAAGTTTGAATCTGTTTTACGAGAAAACGGGTTTGTAAAGACCATTGTTAAAGAACTAGATTATGTTTATGCTCAAGAGTTTATTAGGTATGAAACCAGGGACAAACTTCCGGTTAGTATTGACTTACTTATTGGCGGGGCTGGATCCAGAACGACCAACGCATCATTTAGTTTTCAAAGATTAAAGGAACATTCTAAAAAAAGAAAAATTATTGGGGCAGAAAAAGAAGTAAGCGTCTTAGTTCCAGACCGGGAAATCCTTATTGTCTTGAAGTTGCATTCGGGAAGGTTAACAGATCTTAGAGACATAGCTGCTTTAACCAAAAATATTGATCTAAATTTAATAAATGAGTTTATATGGCAGGGCAAAACAGAGATTATAAAAAATAATATTAAAAAAATGGTTTCCTTGCTTGATGACAAGGGATTTATAGACAGTTTTAAGGGGGTTTTTGTTGAAAAAAGATATGATATAGATGTAAATGAGATAAAAAAATTGGGAAAATTGTTAGAAAAGCGAACAGAAAAGCATCTCATAAAATTGCGGGATGAATAAAGTTAACACATACTGGCTTAAGTTTATATCTGTTATATTTTTATTACGCTTATAATATTTATGGGACACTAACGCGCATCTTTTGTGTTTCCTGTTTCTTACTTTCTTATAAAGTTGTTGTTTGTGTTTTAGTTTATTGTGCTACCGCCCCTGCCCGATAATCCCTCTGGAGTTTCTGGATTTTCATCATCTCCAGAAGGCAAAGCCAATGGCTTTAATGCTTCGATTGTCTCTTCTAACTTTTCTTTTGATGCTGCGCGGATTTTGATGTCTGTGTGATGATAGTCTCCCATAAACTCCCCAAATTTAAGAATAGCTGGTTTTAGTTGATAAAAAGAGTGGTCAAAGCTAACCTTAACACCATCACCAACTAATTCTGATTTGAGGAATTTATCTTTTATTCCTCTTTCTTTTAGTAATGGTATAAACTTATTTTCTCTACCATCAATTTCCAATGTTTCTGTATAATACAATCCATCTTCAGGCAACCCCAATTCTCTTCTCTTCTTTTTCTTAGCACGGGATGTTAGGTGGTTTTCTAATTTGTGTTTAATTCCATAAAAAATACCCAGTGCAGTAATAACACCAGCACCGCCGAATATTGGGTTTAAAACTTCTAGGAAATGTTGACCTACCGAGTAAACACCTATTTGCGAAGCTATAGATAAGGCACTCGAGTATAAAACTGACCGCATTGTTAAACCACGTTCCTCCTTCCCCGTCAACTCAGCCATCTCTACTCTTTTCTCCAAAGGAATCTGTGAGTTTCTCGCCTGCCTAAACCATGAATCCATTTCACGGGCTTGGGAAGGAAGTTTTCTTTTTGCTGTGTATCTTTGGATGTTTGAGCCAACGATTGCTCCTAAACCAAGCTGTCCAACCACCCATGGGATAAATTCTAAATCAAAAGGCACCGGGCTCCCATGTAACTTATAAAGAGCATATGAAGTTAAGATAGATAAAGGTAAACCTATAATAGGCATCCCAATGAAAGATCCGGGATTAATATAACGAAATAAACCTTCGTGTTCTTCCATCCCAAACACCCCCATCAATTCCTGCCGTCTTTGGTTGTAGGATTGTTTAATCTGAGAATAACTAATGTCGTCTTGTGGTGTTATATAAAAAGTAAAATTTCCAAGGGCAAAATCAAATTTTTTAGTTGTAAGATATTCCCATAAGGGTCCCTTCTCCCCCAACATCCCCTCTAAGGTTGCCTTTCTCTCAGCAACTTCCTGCAAGATTGGGAAACCATTTTGCGCTGCGTGCTGGAGATAGAAAAGTGTAAATTCCAAGTTATTGCCCAAAAAATCTTTATGAGTGGAAACTCTATTCCCCAAATAACGAATTTTGTGTTCTCCAATATAATTATAAATGTTTTTTGCAGTTTCATAAACATTATTTTTTTTATCAAATATAAATCCATCAATTATCACAGATCCACCATCGCTAGTCTCCATAACTTCTAGCAAACCAGAAGTCTCTGTTTTAGCAACTTCCCCTGTCTTCATCGGCACAAGCGATGTTTGTGGCTCTGGTTTTGAAACCGGCTGAAGTGCAACAGGCGAGCCAATTATTTTTTCCAAACCTTCCAGGGCTTCTCGTGCTGTCTGGAATCTTTTGCCTGGAATTGCAATCATCTTCGCTAGATAATCTCTTATTTTTGAAGAAACATTCAAACGACTTGTATCAACAGGCTCTAATCCATATAACCCTTGTTCATATCTGAGTGGTCCTATTTCCTTTCCCGAAATTCCAGCAATTGCAACATTTCCCAAAGCGACAACATCATGCTCTGGCCTCTGGGCTTCTTCTGTTCCCCTATAAAAATCTGGGGGATAATAGCCATTAGCTTCAATTTGGGTGGCTCTTGTTGAATCTCTATCTCCTTGTTTGACAATATCAAAATCAATTAAGTAAGCTTTCTCTCCATTAATCAGAATATTTTGGGTTTTTATGTCGCGATGCAATACCCGAGTTGGAAGTCCTGTATGAAGGTAATCTTCTGCAGAAAGCCCGTCTTTAAGAAGAATTTTTGCTTCTTCATCAGAAACTCTTTCTCCTGCTTTTATCCTGGCTGCAATGCTCGGGTAATCAAGGTATTCCATTACAAGAGCATATATAGGGTCTTGGTTGTCGCCATCAATACTAAACGATTCTACATAATTGGGAATGTTTGAATGATTTCCCGCAAGTCTAAGAGTTTCAATTTCTCTTCTCCTGAAATCCTCAAGTTTTTCAACATTATCTCCTGCAAAACTATTCAAAAGTCCATAAGATGCAAGCTTTAAGGCAACAGGTCTTCCTTCATATTCTCCTTTAAAAACAACAGAACCAGAAGCCCCAAGGCTTGTTGAGAGCATTTCTTTAAGGGTATATCCTCTTTCAGCCAATCCCGAAACAATTCTCTCTCTAATACCATTATTTCTACTTGTCATTTCCCTTCCCCCTTCTCCTTTAAATTGACCACGCTTGGGCGATTTTCTCTCAATATCTTATTTAAGCTGAATTCAACAGCATGACTTTTGTTTCTGAATGTGCCGTCTTTCAACATTTTTTCCAATAATACAACTGTTTCTTCGTCAATTGTTATGCTGAGCTTTTGTTTCATCGTGTAAAGTAGTGTGAAATCCCACTTTATAAATATTCTCTTATTGTTATCACTTTAGAATTAACATCTATTAGAGCCCCGGGCTAAAGATTTATATAGTCATACACCATAAAAGTGGTGTATATAAACCATAATAGTGGATTATTAAGATGTTAACAAAAAAGCAGCTTAAGGTAATAGATGCCTTTAGAAAGAATCTTGGGGAAAAACTTACAGCAGAGCAAATAAAGAACATCACTAAAATAAAGTCAAATAATTTCCTGTATAAGGCATTAAGCAACGCAATGCATGAAGGAATCATAAAAACGCAGACAATAGGAAAATCCCTCTTATATAATCTTGAAATTAATCATAAGTCTGCTAGCTATCTTGGCCTATTAGGCAGTGAATTATATGCTCTCCCATTAGAAATTTTAGATGAAATAGAAAAAGAAATAAGCAAGAAAACCGTGTTTTTTACTGCTTTGGTTTTTGGCAGTTATGCTCAAGGCACTCAGAAAAAAGGCTCTGATATTGACATGGTCTTGATAATTAAGGATAAAAAAGACGTGTCTTTTGTTTCTCCTGTTTTGGAATCTATTAAAAGAAAAGAGATTAAACCTATTCACTATCATGTATTTATAGCCTCGGATTTCACTAAAATGCTTAATAGTGATGAAGAAAACCTGGGAAAACAAATAATTAAAAATCACCTGGTATTCTATAATCCGGACTTATTTTATAATCTAATAAAAAGATGGATTCATTAGCTAAGCTGTTTATAGAAAGGGCAGAAAGTGAAATCATAGAGGCAGAAACCCTCTTTAAGCTTTCAGAAGATGCTGTCCTTAAAGAGCAATTAAAAATAGAGTCATCAAAGACATTTTATAGCGGCGTTATTAGCCATAGCTATTATTCAATATTTTATTGTGCCAAAGCATATTTATTGGCCAAAAACATCAAAATAGATTCTCCAAGAGAGCATCAAAAAGTTTACAATAGTTTTGCAAAATTAGTTAAAGAAGGTGTAATACAGCAAGATTTGTTGAAGATATATGATGAGGAAATCATGAAGGCAGAGGCTCTTTTAGAAATATTAGGGGATGAATTGGGAAAAAGAACAAATTTCACATATAAAACCCTGCCTCAAGCAAACAAGCAACCAGCCACAGAATCTATAGAAAACGCAAATATCTTTTATAAAATCATAAATGCCATGATTAAAGATAGCACAGAGATTTAAGTAGAAATATTTATAAGAAACAAAATGGGTATCTGAATAGGCCCCATTAGTCTAATGGCAGAACACATCGTTTACAC
>CAZGUQ010000027.1:0-6917 GCA_964529375.1 Candidatus Woesearchaeota archaeon | reverse complement strand
GATATTCATCAAAAATAACACAATCCCATTTTGTCTTATGAACCCATTCATTTTTTGCTTTAATGCCACCAAAAGAGTTTCTTCCTAAATAATCCTGAAAAGAACCAAAGCAAACTATTGGCTTTTTCTGTCTCAATTTTTTATAATCTATATCAGAATGCCTAGAGAAAAACTGCCAACCCTCAAAGTCAACATGATTTGATAGATCTTCTTCCCATGCACTTTCAACAGCTGGCTTGAATGTCAATACTAAAATCTTTTTCCAACCCATTTTCTTGGCTAATTGGTATGCTGCAAAAGTCTTTCCAAATCTCATTTTGCAGTTCCACAGAAAATGAGGGGTTCTATTTTCTTTTTTGAAACTTTTGAAATATCCGGAAGCTCTCTTTATCGCTTCGACTTGTTCTGGTCTCATTTTGAAGTTTAATGTTCTGTTTTCTTCGTTAATCATTCTTGTTTTGAGAGCCAAAACAGCTGCTTTAAGTTGCTGAATAGAACATGCAAACCATTCACCACCTTTGCGTTTTATGTTTTTTTTAATAAGAAGTCTGTGAACAGCATGATCATCAAAATAAGTACCATCTTTTCTCATAGCTGATTCTTCAAAGACAATTTTGTAAGGTAAAGAATCGCCTGGTCTTTTTGTTGGATATTGCTCTGCAACTCTTTTCTTTACATCAACTGTCGTGTAGCCAATTTTTAATAATCCCTCATAGGATTTATCTGTATATGCATATATTTTAGGATCTAAATCTGGTTTTCCAGGGAAAAATTCCTTAATCTTCACTCTCATCAGGAATTTCCTCCTCCTGCGTTTCTGAAGTCATTGGTCTAATCATAGATTCAATGAAATCAATTTCTTCTTTGGTTAATTTGTATTTTTTGTAAAGTTCAGCATCTGTCCATGGTTTTGAAAGGTCTTGTATTGGGACAAAAGAATAAACCGCTTTCGAAATATTTTGGGTGTTTTTTATAAGCGAAACCATAAATCTAAAAAATTTAGTATAAATGTAGCTTACGATGTTTTTTGCTTCTTCTTCTGATTTAGCTTCTTTAATTATTAAATACGTTTCTGTACAGACTGATTCTGGTTCAGAGATTATGGGTTTGGTTAGTATCTGATGCGGATATTCATCGCCTCCAGGGCTGGCCTTTGATGCAATGACTTTGTATTTCTTAACTAAATTTTGATTTTTACTAATTTGATCTAAACTAACAAATCCCGTCTCGCCAACTCGATATAATTTTATATTATATTTCCCTGATTTTTCTTTTACAAATTTATCATAATTTGATCTGAAGCCAAATGGTTTTTGAGTACTTACTATTGACTCCATAGTGGGTTCATTTAATTCTTGAACTTTCCTAAGAATACTGACTGCTTGGTTATATCTTACAAAAACTGAACTGTTTTTTTCAAGTAATGGTCGTTTTATTGAATTTATCTTTGTCCCAGATTTATAGTTAACAATTAAACAATCCCCTTTATGTTGCTTATTCCACAAAAAATAACACACACCCCCTCGAATATTTAGACCTGGAAAACAATCTGAAGTTATTGGGAAGTCGTGTATTTCGGTCATTCTTTCATCATGCAACATTTCATCCCTAAATTCATCAAGTCCTCTCCCTCCAGAATACCATCTTGCAGGAACAATCATTGAAATATATGTAGGACTTAATTTCTTAGCTTGATTAATAAATTTATGATATAATGGAATCGCTGCCGATTCTCTTCCCCCACCATCAACCAATTGATAAGGCGGATTTCCTATAATTACATCAAACTTCATTTTGAATATTTCCTCTGGTTTATTTGGGTGGATGAACTCATAAGCGTGTGATTCCAGCTCATCTCCACGGTCATAAACTTCTTTACTAGCTCCACAGTATTTACATCTCTCATCTTCCCACGTATGTTGGAGTATATTAAATTTTATATTACCCTCCTTATTTTTAAAATCTGTGGAAACAGAGTATTTACCATTAGCTGTTTTTGAACAATATAATGACCTACGAGACAACAAAGAAGTTAATTCTGTGATTGATATTCCATACAATTGGTTGTTCAGAATATGGTTTACTCTTTTTTGTTTGTCGGGAATCTGCTTTTCAAGCCCCTTAAGCAATCTTTTTGCTATCTCCCTTAAAAAAACTCCCGATTTTGAAACCGGATCCAAAAATTTAGCATTTTTATCAGTCCAAAGCTGCTGAGGCAATAAATCAAGCATTTCATTAACAATTTTAGGCGGAGTAAATACTTCGTCATTACTCAAACTTGAAAGACAGGTTAATATATCTGGATTATAATCAATTTTATTCATTATCAACTAACTCCATATAATTAATGATAGGGTAATCTTTATAGACATTAGGCAGAATAACTCTTTCGCCAGTATCACTATCTGTGGAGAAACTCCATAGCAAAGTGGGGCTAAAAATGTCCTTAAAAGAATATTCTTTTCTTTTTATTCTTGAATCATTGTAGGGCATTGACCATTCAGAGAGAATTAATGGTTTGTCTTTATTGTTTTTCATAGTTAATGCGTCTCCACAAACAATGTTCTTGCTTAATATGAATTTTAGAACTTTGATATATTTGCTATTGAACTCATGCTTGAAAATTGATGAATACTCTTTTTTAAATATTTCAACTAGGCGTTCTTTACATTCTTCAACATTATCTTCAAGTAAATCAATCCCATATAAACTGGAAATAACAATGATACCATATTTTTCATATTCTGTCTGGCTTCGACTATATTTCTGTTTTAAAACCGATAATTTTCTATTTAGTACTGCAACTAAGAAATTTCCCGTTCCACATGCTGGCTCTAAAAATCTAGAATCTAACCTTTCAGTTTCGTTTTTTACCAAGTCAAGCATACCATTTACCTCTCTTTCATGTGTAAAAACTTCTCCATGGTCTGCCACTCTTTTTTTCGTTTTCACTTGATTATTTGTTAAAGCAACCATACTTTTCTCTAGTCTTCCAACATATTAAAAATCTTCCCTTTTCATTGCACCACAACCAAAACCCTTTCACCTGGCTTATGGCCCATGGAAATCAGCTTTTTGTCCATTTCAGGCGTTGTTTTGCCAACTTCAAGAACTGCAACGCCCTTTTCCTCAGAAAAGCTTAAAAAATCATCTTCCTCAAACTCCTTTAAGGTTTCTTTGAATTCATATAAATCAATGTCCATGCATTTGCAAAGACTCTTCTAATATTTAAAATGAGTCATAGATAAATTATAATCCAAAGAGCATAAAATAAAAGATAAACCAAAACAACAGCATAAAAATTAAATATATACTATAAGCAAGCAGGTTGTGTTCTGGTCGATTTAGTTTTCGTTTCATATCTAAACTATTACCAATTTCCCAACAGAGAACATACTCCTCTATTTTTCTTTTTTGAGATTTTATGAATAACCAGGATATATGTCCCCAGAAAATTGTGAAAGCAATAAAAAAAAGAGATTTAATACTGATCGGCAATTTATTTAACTCATTTGAGATGGTGATAAGAACTCCTAAAAAAACAAAAGAAAGCGAGGTAATAGTCCAACTTATTTGATTAAGATGATTCGCTGCATCCTGAGCTTTCTCATATTCTAATAATAAAATAGCATTTTGATTATCCTTCATTTCTTTCCTTAGTAAGATTTAATTTTTAACTATTATTGCCTTTTAATACATATGTCCTTTTTCTCTCCCGCAATCTCTTTAAACCTGCCACTCCAAGCCTAATATTAATGGGAAAACTTCTTTTTGATATCAATGGCAGGCCTGTGAGGCAGGAACAGGCGCGCAATCTTACGCTTGGCGATTACACTATCCATAAGAGCAAAAAACAGGGAATAGTGCTCGCTGATATGGGAGGCGAAATTGAGAAAACGCCTCTGAAAACAGCAGACTCGCTGGAGTTTCTAAAAGACGAAGAAGTTACTAATGATAATTCGCTAAATAATATTAGCTCAAACGCGGTTGGTTTAGGTATTAGCAATGGCTTGATTGATAGCAGTTCTGGCTATTGGAGTCTTTATACAAGCGATAACGGAGTTGAAACCAACTTAGTGCCATTAAAATTCACAAACAACAAAACACAGGAAGATGTTGTGAAGGAAGTTGTTGACTTATCAAAACAGCATAAAGTCATCTTCATACATGGAACATGCGGAAGCGGGAAATCAGCTATTGCGCTGAACATTGCGCGTGTTCTTGGCAAGTCCTCAATAGTTGTTCCTGTAAAAGCCCTGCAAAGGCAATATGAAGAGGATTACATCACAAAAAAATATCTTAGAAGAAGTGATGGAAAGAAAATGAAAATAGCAATGATAACAGGAAGGGAAAATCATGATTCCATCATACGCCCAGGAATTTCATGCGCAGACCCCTCCCTTCCTGAAAACATAAAAATCACAGAAAAGAATTATGGGAAAATCCTTGAGTATGCAAGACAAAACCCATTTATCCATAACGCCAATGCGCTTAATCTGCAGGGAATAAGAAGAGCAACAATTGCAGCTTCAAATCCCTATTGGAGTCCTATACTTCCTGTTGCCTTTGAGCTGAAAGCGTTGACAGATGCAAGAAAAAGGCTTTATCGCGGAGTTGACGGAAACGAATATGTTTTCCACCACAGGAAAAGAGGATGCTCATATTATGACCAATATCTTGCTTACTTTGACGCAGATGTTACTATATTCAATTCTGCAAAATACCGCGCAGAGCTTTCATTGGGAAGAAAGCCTGTTACAAAGGTTGATATAATAGACGAGGCAGATGAATTTCTTGATGAGTTTTTCCAGCAGGAAGAGCTTAATCTATCACGAGTTTTGGCATCTGCAAGAGGATTTTACCCTGATTCAAATCTGGCTCAAAAAAGCCTTGAAAAAATAAGAAAACTTATAGAACTGGAAGAGCAGAACAAAAGGGCCACAGGAATAAGGGAAGATGATGTCTTTCCAGCATCTCAAACCAAAATAAAGGAATTGCTGCAGGAATTTATCTCAGGAAAAGATTTGGAAGCTGAGATAGTGATGGATGAGCTAAGCTATCTGAATGAGGCTTTGGAAACTGCAAAAACATTTGAACACTCGCTTGACAGCCTTTATCTTACCTATCGGAAAAATGATGAGGGAAACATACTTATCAAGCTTGTCAGCACAGACATTTCAGGAAAATTCAAGGACTTGATGAACAAATCAAAAAACCTAGTCTTTATGTCAGGAACACTTCATTCTGAGAACATAATAAAAAACATATTTGGAATTGAGGACTTCAAAATTGTGCAGGCAGAAGAATTGAATTTTGGCTCAACAGAAATAATAACAACAGGAAAGGAGTTTGACTGCAAGTATTCAAACTTCTCCTCAAACAAAAAGTCAAGAAAGGATTATCTTATGGCATTATCAGAATGCATTTCAAAAGCAAAACCTCCTGTGCTGATACATGTAAATGCTTTCAAGGATTTGCCAACAGAAGAAGAGATTTCTCAATTCAGCCTGCAAAATCTTGAAAGCTCTGAATCCCTGAAGGCAAACCAAAGGGAAGACAAAGAAGGTTTGCTTGTTTCCAATTTCAAAAAAGGCAAAACCCCGCACTTATTCACAACAAAGTGCAGCAGAGGCATTGACTTTCCTGGAGAAATGTGCAATTCAATAATATTCACAAAATACCCTAATCCCAATGTAAGCGATACCTTCTGGAAGGTTCTTCAAAAAACTCATCCTGACTATTACTGGGAATTTTATAGGGACAAGGCATGGCGCGGATTCCTTCAAAGAATTTACAGGGCTTTGCGTTCCCCCACAGACCATGTGAAAGTTCTTTCCCCTGATACGCGTGTTCTTGAGCAGGTAAGAAAACTACAAGGTATGAACCAGCAGCAGAAATTGCTATGATAAAACACAGGCAGTTGTTACATTAGCACTTTTTCAGAATCCTTACTCAATAAGGTAATACCAGGATTTCCAAGTATTCCTTTTCATATAGTTCGTTTTAATGGTTTTTTCAGAAATAATGCTTTGCAGGCTGTCTATCTTTTTTTCAAGCCCATTTATCTCTTGAATATAACAAAGAGATGCTTTCTGGTTCAAATAAGGGGCAAACTCTTTAATGGTCATTTTTCTTTCAATAAATCCTTTCTTTTCATTTTTTAATTGGGTTACTTCTCCCATTCCATTGTCCCAGGTATTTGCCAAATTAGATATAAGTCCAATAACATAAATAGTGCCTGCAATGTTGGTGTATTTTAGAATGTTATGGATAAGTTCATTATTACGCTCTTTCATCCTGATTCCTGTTTCCAATTTGATTATTTTCATTTCACAAGTCTTTCAATGCTTATCTTTTTGCCAATGTCTCTTATCCTTAATTTCAATGACCTTTTTACAGCCCTTGGGTCATCGCTTTTGACAATGCCTGTTGCTTCAGCATAAAGCACATCCCGAATTCCTGTCTTTACGCCAATCCTGCTGTAAGAATTGATATAAGGCGCGAGCTTTATGATCAACGAGCCGTTTTTTTCGCTTGCCAAAAGCCTTCCAACATATCCCGAAAAAGCCCTTCCAGAAGGAATTTGCCCTACAAGGACAATGTCTCCAGAGTATTCCATTACCTGCCAATATTTAGGATTAGTGATTTCTTTTCTTTGTGTCTTTGAAGGCACTTGACCTGTTCCTGTTCCACCCATATTTTTCTCACTATTTTTGGGTTTTTAAGCATTATGAAAATAACAACACAATTTATTTAAGCCGGCAAGCATAAAGGATATCATGAAGAGTCTTAAGTTTAGTGCAAATATGGCTGTATTTATCCTGTTTTTCGGAATAGCGCTTATAGAAGCTTTCAAGAATCAGAACTGGCTGGAAGCAGCGCTTTTTGTTCTGCTGGGACTAATGTTTCTTTGGGTT
>CAZGUQ010000026.1:0-7037 GCA_964529375.1 Candidatus Woesearchaeota archaeon | reverse complement strand
CTGTCAAATGCCTCGAGGTTTTGCTCTTCTCAGCTCTGAAACTCGGCTGTATTGTGAATATTTTTTCCAAGGCGAAAATTCCAGCTTCTGCATGAAGTTGCCAAGTCTGACTTAAGTATAATGGTTTTCCAAAGTAATCAACCTTGAATAACGTTGAACCGCCTTCTGCCTGCATTCCAAGTAAGATTGGACTGTGATATTCATAAAAACCTTTTTTATGCCAGTGTTCTCTCATTGAATCAAGAACAGTGTCTCTTATCTTCATTATAGAAGTCATTTTCCTGCTTCTAAGCCAAAGATGTCTTCTGTCTCCAAGCAATTCTTCATTCAAGTCTTTGTTAATTGGAAAATTGCTGCTCAAGCCAACAATTGTTATTTTATCTGTCTGGATTTCAAATCCAGTCGGAGCTCTTTTTTCTTCGTGTATTGTTCCGTAAATTTCAACACTTGTTTCAATTTGTATTTTATCTATCTCTGCCCACTGTTTCTTGAATTTTTCTCTCTTCAAAACACATTGAATTACGTTACTGCTGTCTCTTAGCACAAGAAATTTGAATTCATTGCTTCCCCTTTCCCTTGCAACCCAACCTCTAACAGAAACTTTGCCACTGCCTTTTTTCATGGCTTCCGATATTGATACAAATTTTTTGGTCATGGCGTCAGCCTCCTTCTGTCTCTTGGGAATAATGTTGCTTCTCTTATGTTGTCAAGTCCAAGCATTGCCTGAGTCAATCTCTCAAGTCCAATGCTCCAACCTGCATGTTCAGGGCTTCCCCATCTGAAAGCATCAATATACCATTTAAAATTTTCTGGGTTTAATCCTTTGCTTTTTAATTGTTTTATCAAGATTTCTGGAACATGAACTCTTTGTCCGCCAGAACTTATTTCTACTCCGCCATAAAGAGCATCAAAACCGCCACTAGTTCCTTTACTTGGATTTTTAGGCCAGATATAAAATGGTTTTATTTCAGAAGGCCATTCATATGTGAAAATAAGAGAGTTTGGAAACATGCTACAAAGCTTTCTTTCTGCTTCTGGCTCGAAATCATCTCCGGATTTAAGTTTAAAGCCATGTTTGTTAAGAAGCGTTATTGCATCGTTATAAGTCAGATATTTCACACCAGGAACTTTTAATTTTATTCCAAGAATATCTAATTCATCCTTGCATTCTTTAACAACTCTTTCAACTATAAATTGAATGACTTCTTCCAGATATTTCATAATTTCCATATCATCAGCAAAGGCAACTTCAATATCCATTTGCCTTATTTCATTAATGTGTTTGCTTGTATCATGTTTTTCTGCACGCCAGACAGGACATGTCAAAAAAACCTTTTCTATAGAAATTGCTGCAAGCTGTTTATATAACTGCGGGCTTTGGGCCAAGTAAGCTTTTCTGTCAAAGTAATTTACTTCAAATAAATCTGTGCCTCCTTCAGTACTTGTAGCTATTATCTCAGGAGGTTGTATTTCAATAAATCCTTTTTTATAAAAAAATTCTCTGAATGAGTTAGCAATTGTTGATTGTATCTTAAAAATTGTAGACACTCGTGGCTTTCTAATATCCAATGACCTATAATCCAATCTCGTCGGCAATTCTGCTCTGACTGCCTTCTCATTAACTTGTATAGGAAGCTTCTCTGCCTTATTTAGGATTTTCAAACTTGAGACTTCAATTTCAATATCTTTCCTTGCAAGTTCTGCTTTCACATCTGCCTTAATTGTTTTCCCTTCAATTTCAACTACAGTTTCCAAAGTTAAATTAGATATGGAAATTTCAGGATTTTTAATAACACATTGAACAATACCTGTAAAATCGCGAAGAAGAAGAAACTTTATCTTTTGTAAGTCTCTGATTTCGTGAATCCAACCTTTAAGCAAAACACTTTTCCCCTGTTTTAAATCAGAAACATAAGTTCTTTCCATAATTTAATATTCGGGAAATAAGTTTATTAATTTAATGATTATTTTAATGTATAAAAAATCATCATCTAATAATTGATTCTCTATGATAATAATATTCTAAAGTTGGCTGTTATTAACAATTATTATATTCTCTTATTAATTGCTATTTATGCTTCCATTATCATCCAAAAGAACAGCAGCCGCAAGAACTGTTGTCCACATGCCTTCTTTGCCTTCTGCAGATTGGGTTATGTTTCTTGTTTTAAGAATTTTCCCAGAGAGTTTGTATTGCTGCTCTCTCTCATCCCAGGCTGTATTTTCGTCAAATTCCACTCCTAAAGTCGTAGCCAGCATGCTCGCAGCAAGATCTTCAGCATAGTCTCCAGCTACTTCATCTGTTTCGCCATGAGGATGATGCTCAGAAAGATAACCATACTGATCACCTTCTTTTGGAATAGCAACTCCTATTGAAGATGCAGCAAGCCTGTTATGCTCGTTTGTTTCCTGTCTTGCCATAACACAGAAAACTATTTCACCAGGATTCAAAAGTTTAAGCCCTTCTTCTTTAGTTATTATTTTGCAATTGGGCGGTAAAATTGAAGAAACATAAACAAGGTTAAATTTTTCTATGCCTGCATCTCGTAAAGCAGCTTCAAAGCTTGCAAGCCTTTCCTTATGCCTTCCAACACCTTTCGTGAAAAATATTTTCTTTGGTACCATCTTTATTATTCAATTATCAAACTATTAAAAAAGAGTTTTTAAGACTTTCCCCGCAAATGCTTCTTAATCATCTCGCTCGCTTCTTTTCCCGAAATTCTTCCTCTAAATTCCTTCATTACAAGCCCCATATAGGCATTGGCACTGAGCCCCGGTTTTTCTTTTATTATCTTAACAATCTTTTCTTCTATGTCCCCTATATTTTTAACGCCAATAACTCCCACGTAGCTTTTACCATTAACAATTTCTGTTAAAGTGTGTTTTACTTCTGACTCCAATATTTTTCCTTTATTAACGTCTTCTAAAACATTTCCCAAAACATCTCTGTTCAGAATCTTTCCTATTTGCTCAAGATTTTTCTTCTCTTTTGTAGCAATTTCCCGGGGATACAGCAAAAGCGTTTTTGCAATCAGTTGCGGATTTTTAATGATGTGAAGCAATTCCTTGAATTCTTCTATTTTGTTTCTTTTTAGTAAAAGAGCTGCCATTTCATTATTCAATCCTTGTTTTTTCAATTCTTCCTTATCTTCATCTTCAGACAAGGGCATTTTCTTTGCATTATCAATCATTTCTCTGGAGATTTTCAATAAGGGCAAATCTGTCTCGGGATACATCCTCGCTGCGCCTGGAAGAGGCCTTAGAAAACGGGAAGTTCCGTCTTCATTGACAGCCCTTACTTCAGGAACACTTTTTCTGATTTTTACAAGCCTCTGTTGCCTTGCAATTTCTATCTCTATTGCTCTTTCAATATTTCTTATATCTTGGAATCCTTTTAATTCAATTCGAGAACCATGCCTAATTGAAAGATTAACATCCTGCCTAATTGTCCCCAATCCACGCTTGACTTTTGTGGTTCTTAAGAGCTCACCAATTTTAAGAGCAGCTTCTTTTGCCTGACTTGGATTTTTTATGCTTGCATCTGTTGCTATTTCCACGAGAGGAATTCCAAGCCTGTCAAGCCTGAAAATTCCTTTCTCCTTGTCAATTATTCTTGCAGCATCTTCCTCTAAACAAACTGTTGCAATTCCAACCCTGCCTTCTTTAGTTTCAATAAATCCATTCTGTGCAATTAAAACAGTTCGCTGAAAACCACTTGTGTTTGAGCCATCAATAACAGTTTTCCTCATTATTTGTGTTATCGGCAAAATTTTGCAGTTAAGAATAAGCGCTATTTGAATAGCAATTTGCAGTGCTTCTTTATTTATTTCATGCGGCGGTTCTTCATCAGTTTCAATTAAACAGCAGTTATCATAATAGCCCTCATAAATAAATTCTTTTTCCTTGGTTGCTTCATGAGCTGCAGCAACATCAACTTCCCCGCTTTCTCCGGCAATAACATGGAGTTTTCTCTTAACTATGAAATCGGGTTCGTCTTTTCGCAATAAAGATGGGCAATTACAAAATAATTTATTTGAGTTCAATTGCTGGTGAATTTCCAAACCAGATTTCAAGCCAAGTTTTTCGTAATCTAAATCCATAGAAGAAAAAGAGAATTAGACTTTATTAAATTTTATTTGTAACCTTTCTTACGGTCTTGCCGATTTCAGCCAGAGAAATATCATCTCTGCCGCTTCTTTTTAATTCCCCGTAAACTTGCAAGGTCAGATAAAGTAGAGGTTCGGGCAAGGATGTATAATCACATTTTTCCAAAGAACTATAGGAGGTTGTTTGATCTCCGGGATAAAGTCCAGAAATTCTTAAGCTTAATATTGTTTTTTTTATTTCTTCCATCAACCCTTCTTTTGTAGGATTTGCGCTTGTTCTCCAGAGCTTAGCAAATCTTTGGGCATGGTAGTCTTTAACAACAACTCCTTCTCGGCCATAAACAGAATATTGGCTTTCACTCATTGCTAAACCCTTTAATTCCTCTAAAGTCGGCTTTCCTTCAGTCAGGGGATTTAAAAATAAAACATCTCTTATGTCTAAATCTTCTAATCTTTTTCTTGCTTGCACATAGGGAACAAATTTTTTTTCTTGTGTGTCATAAACATCAATCAAAAAAAACCTGTTAGTGAATTCAGGCCTGTAAGCAATTGTGTGGGGGCCTGTAAATTCTCCATAAACTATTAGGTTTTCAGGAAGACTATGAAAAGTAGAATTAGATTTTGCCCATCTATTGAAATCTTTAAGCCATTTAAATCTCAAATTCTCTTCTCTTGTTAAAAAATTAGCTCTGCTGCCTGTAAGAATATTTCCCTGAAAAACTCTTACTTGACTGTTTCCTCCGTCTATTTTTTCAAACACTTGTAGGTTATCACTATCTAAAATATTCAAATCTGCCATTAGGTGGGGGATTTCCTGATACTTCACAAAAGTCGGCTTTGTCTTCATTTTTAATCTGTTTTTAATTAATGTCTGG
The DNA here is from genome assembly GCA_964529375.1 of Candidatus Woesearchaeota archaeon. GTDB lineage: Archaea > Nanobdellota > Nanobdellia > Pacearchaeales > GW2011-AR1 > ASMP01. The sequence goes on along the minus strand of CAZGUQ010000026.1, from coordinate 2,056 downwards.
TTGAAATCGACATCAAGTTTGAATATCTTCCGTCAAAGCCTCTTTTTAAAAATTCTAATCCTTTGATTATATGTGTATCAGGAGATATGACCAATACTGGATTTATTTCATTATTTATAGCACCATTCATTCGGCTCATGCTGAGATAAGCTGCTGTGGCTAAAATTTCCTTATCGGTATCAGAACATCCTTCCAAGAATTTCTTAGTATTGCCCCTACATCCTTCTTTAGCCGCCCAATAGGCATCATATCCGGCATCGTCTAGTGAAACCCGCGACTTTAATCTCGCAACAAATCCTACAGAATCCGTCATAGTATTCAATGCAAAATCAACAACTCTTGGAGTGAGTTCAATAGCATGGCCATTTAATCTGGTCCTTCCATGATTCTGTATTTCCTGATATGTCTTGGGAGTTATTACAATAGATAGTGCTTGAGAAAGATTATTCAAAAAAGATGTTGTTTTTTCATACCTCGAATTTCTATTGCCGGTTCTATGAGAAAAAGCATATCGTCTAAGAGTAGTTGTGATATCAATTAATCCTCCGGTATCTAAGACCAGAACCGGAATAGAGTCCATGCTAAAATGTTTTACTATTTCTCCTTCAAGTTGCCCTATTTCCTTGATTTTCATTTTAATTGTTTTTACAGGTGTTTTTTACTTAAAAACCTTTCCATCTGTAACCCCTTTTAAGTTAAAACTATTCCTCCAACCTATCGTTAAATTCTCGGGCGATGTTTTCAAGCATCTTCTCTTTTATTTTATTTTTCCATTCTGGATGGGCAAGTACATAGCCAAGCTTAACAAAAGCTGTCTCAGATAACATATCTTCTAGGAAAATAACTCCTGTTTTCAATAATTCGCGAGCATTTGAATAAACCCATGGATCCAAACGTCCATAAATTGTTTGGCTAGCTGCGCAAATAATCATTCCTTTTTTTTGTATTTCTTTCAGCTTATTTAACCAAGGTTTTCTTGCATTTGTAGGAACATGACCAAGTCCAGATATTTCAATGACAATTCCTTTGTATTTTTTTCTTGAGTAATAATCGAGTATATCTGGATCTTGTCCAGGATAAACTTTGATTAAAGCAACTCTATCATCAAACTTCACATCTATTTTTACCTTATTTTTATTTCTTTTTTTGTAATCAGAGATAATTTCAATCCTATCTGGCCAAATTTTCGCAAATGGTTTGCTATTAACAACTTTAAATGCATCCCTTCTGGAAGTGTGCATTTTTCTCACTTTTGTTCCAGGCATCGCATAGCAGTAATCATCATTTGTTGTTGCATGTCCAACAAGCATTACTTCTGCAATATCTGAAATTGCCGCAAGAGCAGCGCATTGCAGGTTTAAATTTGCGTCAGAGCTTGCTCTGTCTATGCTTCTTTGACTGTATGTTAAAACAACAGGCTTGTTCAGATTTTTAAGAAAGAAAGATAGTGCGGCAGAAGTATAATGCAAAGTATCTGTTCCATGTGTAATTATTACGCCGTGAATTTCTGGATTATTCAAAAGTTCTTTTGCCACGCGGGCAATTTTCTGCCAGTCTCTGAAGTCCATATCTTCAGATGCTTTCATGAAAGGTACCTCAACTCTTGCTATGTTTACTTTTTCAAAAAGTTCAGGATAAAATCTAAATAATGCTTCTGGTTTTGTTAATGGGGAAACGGCTCCTGTTCGGGAATCTAGTCTTGACGCTATGGTTCCGCCTGTAATAATCATCGCAATATTTGGCTTTCCTTTCTGGTGCTTTATCTCTGTTTTCTCTTCCTGCTCCTTAAACTTTCTCAATACTTTTATTTCAAGCATGTCTTTTTTGTTGAATCCTATATTATATCCAGAATTAAGTTTCAATAAAACAATTCCCTTCTCATCTTCGGGAGTTTCCAACAAAATCCCGCGGTAACTGGTTTTTACAAGAGATATTTCAACTAAGTCTCCTGGTTGTGGTTTTGAAGAGTTTGGTGTTTTCATTTTTTAAACGAGCTCGGAGGGATTCGAACCCCCATTGTTCGGGCCGAAACCGAAAGGTCTATCCATTAGCCTAC
>CAZGUQ010000025.1:0-7110 GCA_964529375.1 Candidatus Woesearchaeota archaeon | reverse complement strand
GACCCTTCAGCATCAAACAAACCCGCGATACAGGATAAGAGATTCTCAAGAGAAGAGTTAATTATCTCCTTAGGAATCAAAACAGTGAGAGACTTCCTCCCAGCAGCAATTTTAAATCTTTCGGTTAACATAAAAAAAAGATGTTTGGAATTAAAATTAATTCTTATAAAATTAATATTTGGATTTTCTATAATTTTTGGTAACCAACCAAATAATCTTTTCGATATATTAGAAATAATTCTTTTGTAATATATAAGTTCATCTTTATGACCAACAAATTGAATTTGATAGTGTCTTCCATATTTATTACAAAAACCATCCCCTATGAATAAACCAATAAAATAAGCTAATTCTTTATTAAGAGGCATATTAATATCAAATTCTGGTTTAGAATTAAGCTCTTTCAATTTTTCTATTCCCTTTAATCTTCCTCCCTCAAAAATTGATTTATATCTATGGTAAGTCATATGCCCTCCTTTTATTCTCCCCCAGTTATTATCTTTTATTTCAATGAATTTATTAAAATGAATTAAATTATCTTCACTAAAGTTTGAGCAAAATCTGTCATAAAGAGATTTTGGAATGGTTGTTTTACCGCTACGATAATCCTCTAAAAGTTTCCTGCTTAAATTAAAATGGGCTGTTAAATCTTTCCATCTAGTTAAGTTTTTTGTCTGGAGAACAATAAGAAAAAATTTATTCCTAATCTTTTTAGAATTAAAAGCAACTCTTTCTTTCATTCTATATCTAAAAGCGCATTTGACTATTTAAATGTTATCACTCTCGGCTAGAGTTACTTGCAAGAAAATGGGAAAAACTTTAAAAGGTAATTAAATAAATAGGATAAGGCCTGCATAGCTCAGTTGGTTTAGAGCGACGCACTTGTAGGCAGAATCTAAGTTTTAAATTCGTGTTTTTTGCCAGGAGATGCGTAGGTCGGGGGTTCGATTCCCTCTGCAGGCTTTTTTCTTTTTCTTAAGAACCTTGAAAATTCTTCAATTGCATAAACAGAGGTGCCAATGAAATTATAAAAACTAGGAGAACCTATTGCTTTCTCTGTAAACAGAGAATATCCTGTCCTTGCGATTCCAACAGCAGCCATAAATCCGGGATAATAATAAAAATTTCTTTGGAAAGTTTCTCCAGCATTATCTCCAAAAAATTGGTTCAAAATAACATACCCTGCAGCAGGTAATATTCCACAGTATACTGCATTACGAATAGTTAAATCGCTCTCTTGCCAACCTAACTGATGTGCAAGAGGTTTTTGATATTTTCTTATCAAGGTTCCACCGATATTTAAAATATATAATAAATCCCATGTTTTCATGGTAAAATTTCCTAAGGAATCAACTTTTATTCTTTTAAAATCTTCAATTCTACTATCAACCCTTTCAAATCTTCTCTCTAATTTCATAAAAATAACAAAAAGAATTACTTTTTAAACTTCACTTCTCCACTATTTCTGCCTTGTTGTCGTCAACAAGAATCTTAGCAATTTGTTTTGGGATATTTGCCATCTGGCCTTTTTCAAACGGCCCCAGATTCCCGCCTTCAAGGTCCATGAATCTTTCAACATTCGCCTTGAAAATTATAAGCTCATTTTTCTTGGATTCTTCTTTTTTTCCATTAAGGATTTCCTGAAGTCTTTTGTCTGTAAAATCAATGTTCTTCATCATTTCCTCAAACAAAAAGCGTTCGAATCCAAGCATGTTCTCAAAATCCTGTTTGGAAATTCCTGTTTCCGCAGCTATAAGAACAAGATTAAGGATTTTCTTCCTTCTCCTTAACATAATCTCATTAAAAAGGATGACTGCATTCTCAAGCTGTTTCTTTGTCTTGGCTATTACATCTGAAAAAACATCATCTTCTTTTGACGCCATCTCTTTCTTGTCCTTCAAATATTCAGCTACCTCTTCAACGAAATTTTTTCCAAGGGATTGCAATTGATCAGAATAACGTTCTTTCCTTGATGCTTCATATATATCATTATATGTTATCATATTCTGGGAAAACACATGCCATTTTTAATAATTACTATGATATAATGTACTTCTAATATAACAACAGAGTATGCTAATTTTATCATTAACAGTTATTCTTCTTATTAAAAATCTATTAGCTAATTTTCCTTATTTATTAAAACCAACTTTCTCCAAAAGCTCTTTTCCAAGAAAACTGCCAAGCTTCCCTTTTCTTGCTTCTCTCTCGCAAAACTTAGCCCCTTTTTGTTCTGGTTTTTCCTCTTCTGCCTTTCTAAAGAAACTCGGCATCCTGAAAAAGCTTGGCCTTGGAATAGATTGATTATAAAACAAAACAGGAACAGGGTCTGCACTATGGGCTTTCAGCTTGCATGGCGTTGAATGGTCTCCTGTAACGACAATTTTTATTTTGTTGGGTGGGGCAAAGCTGGCAAGAAATTTGAAGAGAGTCTTGTCTATATATTCAAGCATGTGTTTTTTCTCCATTGGCTTATTATCATGCCCTGGCAAGTCTGTTTCTTTTATATGAACGTAAGCATAGTCAAAATTCCTAAAATTTCCCTTTATTGTTTTTTCTGAAAATTCGCATGCTTTTTTCAAGGCATCCCAAAGATTGGAATATGCATCCAAATTCTTAAGTTTCGGATAATCGAAAGAAAAGCCGGTCATTCCGCATATTTTTGAAAATCCTTTTTCAAGAGGCATATATGCAATAGACATCCAATTTTTATAGAATTTCAGCTTTGGTGTTTCAATGCCTGCTCCCCTCATTAAAAGAAAGTTGGCTGGGAGCAGTCCGCGTTTTCTTCTTTCTTCATTAACAGGATGCGTATTCAGGACTTCATAAGCTTTATCAATGAATTCTTTCAAAATGTTAGCTGTATACAACGAATTCTCATCTTCGTCAAGGGGTTTAAACGTCCCTATATTATCTGCAGCAGTTGCCTGTCCTTTTGAATAAGTGTAATCATTTCCTGTAACATTGTCTGAAAAACCGCCTTTCAAAACAAGAACGGCACGATGCTGTATTGTTGCTTTGAATTCAAACTTGCACGAAAGAGTTATTTTATTTAGCGCTTTGGCAAGAATTTCTGCTTCTGCAGTAGTCAAAGTCCTCCCGGCTCTTCTATCTATAATTTTTCCAGTTTTTAAAGAATCTATCGTCGCGAAATTTACTCTTAAGGCAACATCACCGCGCACAAGCTTTAATCCAGCCCCTCTTGCCTCTAGCTGGCCGCGTGAACTATCCATTAAATCATTTCCAAAAATAGAGACAACAGCCTCGTCTGATTCAGGAACAAATCCTTGTCTTACAGGCCACATGATTCCCATTTCCCCTCTTGTCGCAAGAAAATCAAGATTTGGCATTTCTGCTGCTTCTAACGGCGTTTTCCCACCTAACTGCTTCACAGGCAAATCTCCCAAGCCATCAAGAATAACAAGTATGCCTTTCATAATGGAAGAACATAACTTTTGTTTATAAAAATTTAGTTATTATAAAAAGATAAATCTTAATGGTATTTTTATCCCAATAACCAGCCGTGATTATCGCCATCTAAAATCATCAATTAAATTAAGTTTCTAGTTAACATTATAAATGTGTATTTTCTATTAAAAACATGTTCAAGTTTTTGAAGGAGAAAATAGTAAGCTGGGCAAAAAAAATCTCCAAAGATAAGTCCCAAGAGACAGAGCCGGAAGAAAAGCCCAAAAAAAAGGAAAAGAAAAAAAAAGATATCTCTGTGCCTATGAAGTTTGATGTTGCCAAGCAAAAATATGAACCGGATTTGGACAAGTTAAAAGAGATTGAACAAGATATTGCAGAAAAAAAGCCAGAGAAGGAAGAAAAAGAGGGATTTTTTTCAAGGCTAAAGTCAAAGATATCAAAAGTAAAAATAACAGAAAAAGAATTTAATTCCTATTCTGAAGATTTGCAGATGCTTCTTCTTGAAAATAATGTGGCTCTTGAAGTTGCCGAAAAAATAATTGCCGCATTAAGGGAAATGATTGTCGGAAAAGAATTATTAAAGAAAGAAATAGAGCAGTATATAAGAGATTCTTTAAGAGACATACTTGAAGAAATTCTCATAGAGCCCTTTGACATTACAGCTAAAATAACAGGCAAAATTACGGAAAACCCAAGTAACCCCTATGTCATTCTTTTTGTCGGAATAAACGGAACAGGCAAGACAACAACAATTGCCAAGATGGCAGACTATCTAAAAAAGAAAAATCTGTCTTGTGTAATAGCTGCTGCAGACACTTTCCGTGCAGCTTCAATAGAACAGCTAAAAAAACATGGAGAAGCTCTCGGCATTCCGGTGATTGCACATCAATATGGCGCAGACCCTGCCTCTGTTGGATTTGATGCCATAAGCTATGCTAAAAAAAATCACATCAATGTTGTTCTCATAGACACTGCGGGAAGAATGCATACTGCAAAAAATCTTATGAAAGAAATTGAAAAAATCTCCCGTGTCTGCCATCCAGATTTAAAACTTTTCATAGGAGAAAGCATAACAGGCAATGATTCAATTGAACAGGCAAAGACTTTTGATTCATCAATAGGAATAGACGGCATAATTCTCACAAAGGCAGATGTTGATGAAAAGGGCGGGGCTGCTTTGTCTGTCGGTTTTGTAACAAAAAAGCCGATTCTCTTCTTGGGCACAGGACAGTCTTATTCTGCACTTGAGCCTTTCGACAAGAGAAAGTTTACAGAGAAATTGGGACTTTAATTCTTCTCTCTGACAAATGCCAATAAAGTCAGCGCAATAAGAGCAATTGCAGAGATATAAGCAAACATTATTCTTGAATCTATGTTCCAAAGAATTCCGGCAATTAATCCTCCGGGAATTGCAGCCAATCCAATAGAAGTATGGAAAAATCCGAGAGCTGTTCCTTTCATATCTCCCGCAAGATCAGCAGCAAGTGCTCTGTGAACAGGGTTTGTTATTGCATAAACTAGGCCATAAAGAGCAAAAAGAACAAACAAAGCCAGCAAGCTGTCAAAAAGCACAAATCCAAGAGCAACAAGGAAAAACAAAGAATATCCAAGAATAAGCAATTTCTTTCTTCCTATTTTATCTGAAATCTTTCCTGAAGGAATTATGAAAATTGCATAAACTACATTAAATAAGATATAAAAAAGAAGAGGATAAAAAACTCCCCCTGTTATCTTGCTTGCTATAAGTATGAGAAAAATGTACAATCCAAAATTCGCAAGAGAAAAAACAGAGGCAACAAAAACAAAATATTTTAATTTCTTATCTAAAAGATGAACTCCCTCAAAAAGGCTTTTTCTTATTGGTTTTATTTTTGGAGATTTCACAAAAAATACAGGGAAAATTGATAGAAATGAAATTGCTGCAGCAATAAAAATTATTGTTTTAAACCCAAGCCCTAATTTCCAAAATAGAATCAAAACAAGGATTGTTCCGATTATTCCTCCAACGACATCCATCATTTGGACTATTCCAAAATCCTCTCCTTTGTGCTTCTTCGTCTCAGAAATTATTGCGTCTCTTGGAGCATCTCTAAACTTCCCAAATCTTTCAAAAGAAACAAAGGCAAGAAGCTGCTGCCAGCTGGCTGCCAATCCTATGAAGAACTTGGCTATGAATGAGAAAAAATATCCCAGGAAGACAAAGGTTTTTCTCTCTCCCGTTCTATCTGAAAACCACCCTCCCAAAATCTTGAATATGCTTGACAACCCCTCTCTCAATCCGGCAACCAAACCAAGGGCAATACCTCCTCCACCCAAAGCAACAATATAAAACGGCAGAATAGGCACGATCATCTCTCCGCCGATATCATTAAGAAAACTTGATGTTCCGAGAAACCATGAATTCTTTTTTGCTCTTTTATCAATGGCTTTTCCATCCATATCTATAATAGCCTCTGGCTCTTTATAAATTTAAAACCACAAATTTATTAACTCTATTTCTGCTTTCTAAAAGATGTTAGAAAAGCTTGGAGAACTCTTAAGAAGAACGACAAACAAGATAGCTAATGCCATATTTCTTGACAAAGATCTCGTTGATTCAATCGTAAAAGACCTTCAGCGTGCTTTGATAGAAGCAGATGTAAATATCCATTTAGTAAAACAGATAAGCGATAAAATAAGAAAAGCTGCTTTGGATGAAAGAATCAAAGGTTTGGAAAAGAAAGAACACATAATAAAGCTCCTTCATGACCAGTTGATTGAAATTCTAGGCCAGTATAAGCCCCTTAAATTGCAAAAAACACAAAACAGAATAATGCTTCTTGGTTTGTATGGAACCGGAAAAACAACAACAATTGCAAAACTGGGAAACTATTATGCCAAGCGCGGTTCTAAAGTTGCCCTTGTTGGCTTAGATGTTCATCGTCCTGCAGCAGCAGAACAATTAAAACAGATGGCTGATAAAAATCATTTAACCTGTTTTACTGATGTTTCCCAAAAAGATCCTGTTAAACTATGGAAGAGTTTTGAGAAGCAATTAAAAGATTTTGACCTTGTTCTTGTTGACACGGCGGGAAGGCATACTCTAGACGAAGATTTGATTGCAGAAATAAAATCGTTAAATAAGATAATAAAACCAACAGAGACAATTCTTGTCATGCCGGCAGACATAGGACAGGCTGCAAAGCAACAGGCAAAAGAATTCCAAGATGCTGTTTCAATTTCAGGAGTTATAATAACACGTATGGATTCTACCGCAAAAGGTGGTGGTTCCTTAACATCTTGCGCCGAGACAAAAGCACCAGTATATTTCATAACAACAGGAGAAAAAATAAATGACATAGAGGAATTCAATCCAAAATCATTCCTCTCCAGACTTCTTGGAATGGGTGACCTTGAAGCTTTAATGGAAAAGGTCCGCTCTATATCTGATGAAGAAAAACAAAAGAAAATAGAAAAAAACCTTGAAGAAGGAAAACTCAGCTTAGAAGATGTTATTGAACAAGTCAAGTCAATGGGTAATTTGGGTGGATTTGAAAAAATAAAATCCATGATTCCCGGATTCAGCAGTGCAAAAATTCCTGAAAATCTTCTGGAAAATCAGGAAGCAAAAATAGCAAAATGGGAGCACATTCTAAAGTCAATGACTCCTGAAGAAAAAGAAAATCCAAATCTTCTTGAAAA
>CAZGUQ010000024.1:1897-7364 GCA_964529375.1 Candidatus Woesearchaeota archaeon | reverse complement strand
AACAGGGCCTTGCGGACCAGACACAGAGATGTTTGTCAATGGTTTTGAAATCTGGAATGATGTTTTCATGCAGTATAACAAAACCAAAGAAGGAAAATTTCTGCCATTAGCACAAAAAAATGTCGATACAGGAATGGGAGTAGAAAGAACACTTGCAATTCTAAATGGTTTAGATGACAACTATATGACAGATGCCTGGAAGCCGATCATTGAAGAGATTGAGAGTCTTTCCGGCAAAAAGTATAAGGGAAATGAAAAAGCAATGAGAATAATTGCCGATCACATAAAAGCTGCTGTATTCATTATTTCAGATGGCATTGTTCCAAGCAATACACAACAAGGCTATGTTTTGAGAAGATTGATAAGAAGAGCTATTATATATGAAAAACAAATTGGTTTAAACGGATTTTTAGGTAAGATTGCTGAATCTGTTTTTGAGATTTATGGAAATGATTATAATGAACTTAAGAATAAAACAGGAATTATAAGAGTATTATCTGAAGAAGAAGATAAATTTAACAAAACAATTGAAAACGGTTTATTTATGTTTAATAAACTGGCTAAAGATAAGATTTTATCAGGAAAAGATGCCTTTCTTTTATATCAATCATATGGATTTCCAATTGAAGTCAGTGAAGAGCTTGCTAAAGAAAGAAAAATAAAAATAAATAAAAAAGAACTTGAAGCAGAACTTGCAAAACATCAAGAACTTTCTCGTTCTGTTTCTTCTGGAATGTTCAAATCCGGCCTAGCCGATTCATCAGAAAAAACAACAAGACTTCACACAGCAACCCATCTCCTAAACGAAGCACTCAGGCATGTTCTTGGAAAAGAAATAAGGCAGCGGGGTTCCAACATAACTCCAGAACGTTTGCGTTTTGATTTTAATTTCTCAAGGAAACTTACAGATGAAGAAATAAGAAAAGTAGAGAACTTAGTTAATAATAAAATAAAACAAAGTTTGCCTGTTATTCGCCGGGAAATGAAATTAAAAGATGCATTAAAACTTGGATTTCAGGCAGAATTCGGCGCAAAATATCCAGAGATTGTCTCTGTTTATGAAATCAACGGTTTCTCCAAAGAAATCTGCACTGGGCCACATGTAAAAAACACAAAGGAAATTGGCAAATTTAAAATCATAAAAGAGGAATCAAGTGCAGCAGGAATAAGAAGGATTAAAGCAATAATCAATTAAGCAATATTATATTCTTCAACCAAACCATATTTTTCCCTGAGTTTTTCCAATTTAGAATCTGCGAACAGCACAAACTTTCCGGCTCTTATCCTTTTCATTGTTTCTGCGTCTTTATATTCCGGGAGATTCTCTGGCAGACTCGTGCCATTAGATATGGATATCACTTCTGGCTCAGAATTAAGTGTTAAGCCACCGACATATTCTATAGCATCATCTGTTATTATCGATGGCCCTGTAGTTTCTATAAAGCAATAGCCTGTTTCTTTGTAACTCTTTTCTTTTGGGCAGCTAATTCCTATAGATTCATGATTTTCCGGTTGATTGTAAAAAATCACTGTTTCAAAGCCAAGTTCTCTAAGTAAAAATGCGAGAAGACTTGATTTTTCCCCGCAAATTCCTTGAGAGTCATACAAAACTTCATAAGAATAACGGGAATAATTTACTTCTTTTCCAAAGAAATTATCTGTTTTATTAGAAAAACCATATTCAATGTTTTGCACAAGGCTTATTGCAATTCTTGCCTGGTCTTCTTTATTTTCTGCCAGATTCTGTATCTTAACAACCAATGGAAGAAGCAACTCTCTTTGCTCTTCTTCATTTATATCTTTCAGTTTAAAATCAGCACGAAGCGGCTTTTCCCCGCTTTCATAAGATATGATTCTAGAGACATTTGACAAATAGCCAGACATTCCCCCATAAACTGTAAAATCTAATGTATTCTCTTCTCCATTCAGGAAATATTTTAATGTTGTTTCTTTCGGTTCTGTTTGCAAAGCAGATAGACAGGAGTCTCCATTTAAAGTTAAATTAATAGGGCAGCTGCAAATACTTGCTTTCTCAATTAGAAACCCGGAGTCACAATAATAGGGTTTTGTTGGTGAGCAGGTTCCATATAAACTTCCGTCGCCACATGTGGGTTCTGCGAGGATTATTGAAAGATTAGAAAAAAGTATGATAAGGATAATAAATAAAAAAAAAGATGTGATAAAAATAAAAAACTCATATCTCTTAAAAAATGAAACTTCTTCCATCTCTTTTTGTTTCGGCATTTTTTATTCTAAATAAATCCCGGGCTTTCCGGGCTTGGCTTTCTTTGATTTTCCTTCAGGATCATGCTTGGCTTTGTCTGCAACAGAGAAGATTTTAACATCTAAACAAGTTCTTTTGGAAATTTCATTTAAATTATTATTATAAGTATCTAGTTCATTAGGCAACACATAAAGATAAAGTGTTTTAACATTAGAACCTTTTCCTTTAACAATATTAATTATATTAAGCGCATCATTAATAGTGTCTTCAACTAATTTTTCTTCTTTCTCAAACTCGGGATTTATCTTTTTTTCATCTGCTTTAGGCCATTTTTCAAGGCTTAGGAATGTTTTATTTCCAAGATTGCTCCAAAGCTCTTCTGTTATGTGGGGACAGAAAGGATGCAATAGTTTCAAAAAGATCTCAGTTGTTTTTTTATCTATTTTCTGAGCAGACACATTATCAAATAATGTCCTAATTCTGATGGTAGCTAAATTATAGCTAAAGCCCTCTATATTGTCGCTGACTTCTTTTATCGTCTTATTGAGTTTACTCTCAATCCTCGCGTCTGATTTTCCTGGTTTAAATTTGTTGAAATAATCCATGACTTTATTTACGAATCTAAAGCTTCCTTCAATTCCGCTATCGCTCCAGACAGAATCCTTGTCAGGACTTCCCATACTCATTAAAAATAACCTAAGTATGTCTGCACTATATTTCTCTGTAATTTCTATAGGATCCACAACATTTCCCCTTGATTTTGACATAACAAATCCATCTTCCCCATGAACCATTCCCTGATTAAAAAGTCTTAGGAAAGGTTCATCAAAATCCAAAAGCCCCATATCTCTCAAGACCTTTGTAAAAAACCTTGCATAAATAAGATGCATAGTTGCGTGGGTTGCTCCGCCTGTATAAAAATCTACAGGCATCCAATACTTTAGTTTCTTTTTACCAAAAATTTCTTCTTTATTTTTGTTATCTGTAAATCTTAAATAATACCATGAAGAATCAAAGAAAGTATCCATAGTATCTGTTTCCCTTCTTCCTTTGTTTCCGCACTTAGGGCATTTTGTTTCCAAAAATTTCTTGTTTGTTGCTAGTGGATTTCCTTTTCCAAATTTTACATTTTGGGGAAGCACAACCGGAAGATCTTTTTCTGCCACAGGTACTATTCCGCATTTTTCACAATAAATAATCGGAATCGGCGTTCCCCAGTATCTTTGCCTGGAAACAAGCCAGTCCCTCATTTTATATTGCACATTTTTATTTCCTGATTTTTTCATTTCAAGTGCCTTAACAATGTGCTCTTTTGCTTCTTCGCTAAAAAGTCCGTTAAATGGGCCAGAATTAACAAGACTGCCTTCATCAGTATGAGCTCCTTTATTCCAGTCATAATTTTTAGGGCACCTAATAACTTCTTTAACAGGCAGTTTGTATTTCCTGGCAAACTCAAAATCCCTTTGATCATGGGCAGGAACCCCCATAATCATGCCAGAACCATAATCAGCAACGACAAAGTTGCCCACATAAACAGGAACTTTTTCTTTTGTCATAGGATTTACAGCATAGCTTCCCGTAAAAACCCCTTCCTTGTCTAACTTATCAATATCTTCTTGCTTTATTGACTTTATTTTTTTCAAAAGAGATTCAACTTTTATTTTTTGTTCTTTTGTAACCAAAGACATTAATTCTGGATGCTGTGCAGAAATAATCATAAAAGTAACTCCAAAAATCGTATCTGGCCTTGTTGTAAATATTGGCCATTTTTTTCCATTAATTTCAAAAACAATTTCCGCTCCTTCACTGCGGCCAATCCAATTTCTTTGCATTATTTTGATTCTTTCAGGCCAATCCAGTTTGCCAATCATCTCTAGAAGCTCTTCAGCATATTTTGTGGTTTTCAAAAACCATTGTTCTAAACTTCTTATTTCTACTTCTGTGTCTGCATGTCTCCAGCATCTTCCATTATGAACTTGCTCATTTGCAAGAACAGTTTGACATTTTGGGCACCAGTTCACAGAGGATTTTTTTCTGTAGGCTAGACCTTTTTCAAACATTTTAAGAAAAATCCACTGGTTCCACTTGTAGTAATCAGGGTCATGGCTCCACAAAATTCTTGACCAATCATAACCAAATCCAAGCTCTTTTTGCTGTCTTATGAAGTTTTTAATGGCTTTTTCAGTGAAAACTAAAGGGTGGGATTTCTCTTTTATGGCTGCATTTTCAGCAGGCAAACCAAAACTATCGTATCCAACCGGATGAAGCACATTAAATCCCTGCATTCTCTTAAAGCGCGCATAAACATCGCCTATGGTATAATTGAAGGCGTGGCCCATGTGTAACCCATAACCTGATGGATAGGCGTACATTTCAAGCGCATAGAATTTCTTTTTTTTCCGATTTTCTCCAACCTGGAAAACTCTTGCTTTTTCCCACTTCTTCTGCCATTTCTGTTCTATTGCTTTGAAGTTATATTCTTTGGAAACCATAATGTTATTAAGATAAAAATTAAGTTTATATTATTTACTAAATAAATCTATATTCGTTTTAAAACTAAACTTTAAATATCATTATCTCTTATCTAAATCATGGAAAAAATCCACGCCCATATTCTTGGTTCCTCCATATCAAGCAACTCTCAGGAAGCTTTTTCGTTGTATAAAAAAAGCCATTTTGGTGAACCTTCTGGAGAAAAAATTCAATATTCTATGCCAGAAGCATTGTTTTTAGCAGAGAAAGGAAAATTAGAAGTTTTCCAAAAAAACAAAAAGTTGCCTTTTAAAAATTTAATGAAAAAAGCATATTCATCAGACAAAAGGATTCAGGTTAAATATCCAGTATTCAAGAATTTAAGAGAACGTGGTTATATAGTAAAAACAGCATTAAAATTCGGGGCTGATTTCCGGATTTATCCTCGCGGTTCCAGCCCGGGAGAAAAGCATGCAAAATGGATAGTTTTCTGCGATCATGAATCAAGGCGTTTGACTTGGCACGAATTCTCTGCAAAAAACAGGGTTGCCCATTCAACAAAGAAAAATCTTCTTCTCGCGATTGTCGATGAAGAAAACAGTGTTTCCTATTACGAGGTTCAATGGATCAAACCATAACAATCTTTATAATAAACTATTTCTTTTTTTCTTTATGATAACAGATGCTTCTGAAATAAAGCAAAAAATTTTGTATTTCATAAAGATGAACGGACCAAGCCTTCCTGTCCGTATATCAAGGGAAATAAAATCA
>CAZGUQ010000024.1:0-1887 GCA_964529375.1 Candidatus Woesearchaeota archaeon | reverse complement strand
GAAAAAGTAATAAAAATGAGCGATATGAGAATCGGCAGTTCACCCCTATATTTTATTGAAGGACATGAATTTATGCTTGAAAACTTTTCCCATTATTTAAAGAGCAAAGAAAAAGAAGCCTTCGGCTTATTAAAAGAAAAAAGTTTTCTAAAAGATTCTGAGCAAAATCCTGCAATAAGAGTTGCTTTAAGAGAAATAAAAGACTTTGCAATTCCCTTCAAAAGAGAAAACGGGGTTATATGGAGATATTTTTTAATTCCAGAATCAGAATTTAAAAAAGGCCAGACAGAAGTTAAAGAAGAAGAAAAACCTGAAAAAGAGATTATAGAAGTTGAAAAGCCCTTAGAAATTCCTAAAAGGGCTAGGGGAAAAAGAAAAACAGCAAAGAAAAAATCAGAAGAAAAGGAAAAATTCTTCGATATTGTCAAGCAGTTTATCTCAAAAAACTCCATTGAATTAAAAGACATAGAGGGCTTCACAAAAAATGAGATAATTCTCCGGGTTTTAGACAAGGGCGAGGAAAAAATCCTTCTTGCTTGCAACAAGAGAAAAATAAGCGACAACGACATAATAAAAGCTCATAAAAAGCTCTCTAAAAAAGGTCTGCCTTATATGCTTCTTGGCTTAAACGAACCTTCCAAAAAAACGTCTGAATTAATAAGGGCAATAAAAGATTTGCATTCTATACAGGGAATCAAATAAGGTAGTCTCCTCTAAATAAACTTCCCATATCGCCGACCAAATAATAACCTTTAAAAGCAGGTTTTTCCGTTATTAATTATGGGAAAAATAAAATCGAAGCTGATAAAAAGATCTGCAGAAGAACTTGTAAAACGCGGAGTTATCTTCACCGAAAGCTTCGAGAATAACAAAAGAATCTTGGGAAGAACAATGCCAAGCAAGAAGATAAGAAACCAGATTGCGGGATATTTATCAAGATTAAAAAAACAGGAAAAGCTTAAGTCCTGATAATTCTAATGTCCAAAAACTTTTAAATCATTTCTAACTCTTAATTTCGGCTCTGTAGCTCAGTGCCTAGAGCGCGTCTCTCATGAATTACGCCGCTGCGGAATTCATTGACGAAAATCTTTGATTTTCAGTCTTGGATTGAGAAAGGACGAGGTCGGGAGTTAAATTCTCCTCAGAGCCATTTGTTTGCAAATGCTCGCCTGCAATAAACGAGAACTCAAAGATGTTTTCCGCATCTATTTACAAATCTTAGATTAAAGCCGCCCCATGAAGGGGTTCTTTCTTTTAACAGCTGTTTATTTTTATTGCGAAAGTAAAAAATACAAGATTTAAGATATTGTTAAACTCAAATTATAAAATAAAAAAATAAAAAGTTAGGGGAAACTTATCTTTTTCTTCTTGCTTTTGCTTTTTTCTTGGCCATTTTAAAAACCTCTTTTTTAATTATCATTATTAAGATTTATTTGTTTAAAAAACTTTCCCCGTTTTTCAGTTTGCGGCAAAAGATTTTTCTTTTTTCTCGACGGGAAAAAATTTAGCCGAAAATCTTTCCGAATTTATCGAATTTTTCGGGATTTTCAATCAATTTTCTTAAAATATCTTTCAGTTCTGTTATCTTTACTCTTACCTGTTTTTTTGTATCTCTCTCTCTTATTGTTATGTCTTTATTTTTTATTGATTCTTCATCAATAGTTATGCAATACAACGTTCCCTGCTCATCTGCGCGGGCGTAGCGCCTGCCAATTGAACCAGATTTATCATAAATAATGTTCCATTCTTCTTTCAATGATTTTACTATGTTTTCTGCAATTTCCTCAAATTTTTCTCCTTTAACTATTGGAAAAACAGCGGCTTTGATAGGAGCCAGTTTTGGATTCAGCCTTAAAACAACATTCTCTCTCTCCTTATCATAAATAT
>CAZGUQ010000023.1:0-8649 GCA_964529375.1 Candidatus Woesearchaeota archaeon | reverse complement strand
TTGATATAAAAATGTTAATATAAAATCTATGTGGTTTTATTGTTAACAGATTAACTTAATTACGAACGAACGGAGCGAGTGAGAGTATCACTTCTCATAATTCTTCAAAACAGCCTTCACGTTTTTCAGAAGCTGAACCATGGAGAATTCAAGCTGCTGCTTGTTCTTTGTTCCTGTGCAGACAAGCTTGCCGTTGCTGAACAATAAGAAAGTCGCATTTGGCTCTCCAAGCTTGTAAACCAAGCCAGGAAATTGTTCTGGTTCGTATTCTGTGTTTTGCATTTCCAAGGCAAGAAAATTAAGATTAAGCTTTAAATTGATTGTACCGGAAGCAACTATATTCTGGACAGTTATCTTTGGTTTTGTCGTTATTTTGACATTGATTTTTTTCAATTGTTTTATGACTGCCTGAATAACTTTTTTTACCTGAGCCACGGATTTTGTTCCTGTACAGACAAGATTTCCCGAAGAGAAAACAAGAACAGCTGACTTTGGCTCTTTGACACGAAGAACAAGGCCCGGGAAAGTCTCTGGATTGTATTCTGTATTTGGTTGTGTTCTTGCGAGTTTTGTCAAAGGAATGGGTTTTTCAAGAGAAGTCGTAGCAACAATATTCTGAATTTTGTATGTGCTTGTCATTTTGCTTATAAAATAACCGCGAGGGGGCTTTATAAAGGTTTATAAATGAATCAAGGGAATTAACCATATCTCCAGTTTCTTTTCTGTCCTTCAAAATCCCTTTTGACTTCTTCGAGAGTTGCAGTTTCTGTTGGATGTTTGTCAGGGCGAAGAGCTGTGAATCTTGGAAAACGAAGAGCAAAGCCTGAATTATAATTTGGTGAGTGCTGGATTTCCTGATAAGTCACAGAGACAACAACTCTTGGTTTTATTTTTACAGACTTGCCATGCTCTTCCAGGAAATAAGGCCTTAGCTTTTCTGTGAGTTCATGGAAAGACATTTCATTCGAGGATTCCTCTGTTGCTTTTTCTTTTATTCCTGTGCCAACTTTGCCAATTTCGTAAAACTTGCCATTTTTATCACGGCACGAAAGAATGAAACTTGAAAGCCAACCGGAACGTTTTCCTGTTCCGAATTCAGCTCCTGTAATTACCAAATCAAGGTCTCTGGTTTCCGGTTTTATCTTCAGCATATGGCCAACTCTTCTTCCAGGCTGGTATGAAGCCTGCAGATTTTTAAACATGACTCCTTCCTGACGGTCTTTCAGAGCTTGTTTGTAGAATTTTTCTGTTTCTTTTTCATCAGAAGTTATAATTTGCTTTGCATGAATTATTTTATAAGGATTATTTTTTATTATCTTTTTTATTAAATCAGTACGTTTTTCAAAAGGTTCGTCAAGAAGAGATTTTCCATTGTAATATAAAATATCAAAAACATTGATTTCAACAGGCAACTCTTCTTGCAATTTTTCTATATCATATTTTCTTCTTATTCTCTGACTAATTTCCTGGAATGGCTTGTATTCTTTTGTTTTTTTGTCAAAGCCAACAGCTTCCGAATCGATAATAAAGGAATCGCCACGAACATATTTTTTCACATAATCAACAACTTCTGGAAATTGTTTTGTGACGTTTTCAAGGCGGCGGGTAAAAAGAATAACATTATTGCCTTTTTTATGCGCAATTAACCTGAAGCCATCATATTTGTATTCAACTGCGCATGGCTTTCCAACAGCTTCAAAAGCTTCATGAATTGTCTTGACTTTCTGGGCAAGCATGACTTTTATTGGCTTGCCAACTTCTAAATGGAGTTTTCCAAGTTCATGCATTTTTCCTTTTCTTACCATGTCAAAAACAGCAGCCAGGTCATTTGCTTTATCTATTCCCTCCTGGACTTGTTTTGCAGCTTCCTTTTTATTATCGAAGAAAGCAACAGCCATGGCATCTCTAACAGTGCTTTCCTTGATGCCGATTCTTAAGTCAGCGAGAAGAGTTCTTATCAGATACTTGGATTCCACGGGAGAAGCAGAAGAAAGAATCTCTGTTATCAAAGCGATTTTTTTGTTTACTGTTCCTTTTCCCCCTAATGCAGGAAGCTTCCTTAAATTTTCCAAAACCTTTTCTGTTGTTAAAATATGACTGTGAAGTGTTGACTGCCTCTTATGCGAAAAAAGTTTTTCAGCAACTTTTCCCAAATCTCCAATTATTTTCCATTCATGCGTGACTTGTTTCTCTTCACTGCCTGTTGCTTTTGCAATTGCCTTTATTGCCAGCTGGGTTGAAATGCCGATTCTTCTTTCATCATATTCTGGATAAATATCTCCGAGAAGCAAATAAAGAACATCGCGATCAGATTCGTTCAAGTGCTTCAGGAATTTTTCAAGTATTGCAATCTTCTCCAGCCTTTTTGTTGTTGCAGAGGCTTCTTCATAAAATTCTGCTAGTTCTTTATATTTCATTTTCTCTTTTTAATTTGCTCCAAGTTGCCGCTTGCCGAATTTATATAACCTGTTAAAAATAAAAAGCCTTTTTTAACTATTAACATTTTTTATACCTCAGCGAAGTTGACTAATTATTATAATAAGAATCAGATATTTTTAAGTTTGTTTATCGCAATCCTCTTGACTTTTTCCCCGCACTTGTCAGGCCTCGGAAAACTCTGCCCCTGTTTCCTGGTTTTCCTATCCAAGAAATTGTTGAATCGTTTTTTATCTCAGGCATTTCTGGATCAACGAGGATAACTTCATAGAAATAATATATACCATCCTTGCCGATTAGATACGAATTAAGAACTTCAAGATTACTGTATTTACGGGCAGCTCTCTGCTCTGCAATCCACTGATAATTCATTTTAAGATTTTTTCTTGTGTGAAGCCTTTTGCTTCTTCTTCTTTTGTTTGGCCTTGATCTTTTGTGACCTCCCCGTAATATGCGCACACGAACAACAACAAACCCTTTTTTGGCTTTATAGCCAAGAGCTCTTGCTCGGTCTAATCTTAATGGTTTTTCCACTTTTGTAAATACAGGAGAAGACCTCCAAGAAATCATTCTTTCTCTGAGAACTTTTGCATCTGGTTTTTTCCATGCCTGCCTTAAATAGTGAGATAATCCCTGTGCCATGTTTTATTGAGAAAAAGTTGGTTTTTAAATTATTTGTAGATTATCTTTTTGCTAATGAAAAGGATTATTACGATTATTACAATCATTATCAAGAAAAGAATTCCCATGGGAGAAACACTCTTATTTGGAAATAAAATAGGAATAGTCTCTTTTATTTTTTGTATGGCGTCAGATAATCCTTTGCTTTCATTTCCTATATTATTTCTATTTTCATTTTCTATGACTCTTGCATTTATTCCACATTCTCCGCATTTGCCGCCGCAATCAATTCCTGTTTCGTCGTAATTGCGGATTCTGTCTTTGCATTGCTCTACTACTTCATAAGTGGCAGAAGATACTAAGTTAAATAATAAAAGACTAAAAACAACCAAGATTAACATCCTTTCCATCTCCAATCTGCTCTGATTTTGTTTTTAAAGATAATTGGCATTGAACAGAATTGTTGAAATGAGCCTGCTCTAATCTGGCTAAGCTTTGACAGATTCGCGGGATAAATTTTCAGGCTTGAAAATTTATGAGCCCGCTCGGATTTGAACCGAGGACCCCTACCGTATCAGGATAGTGCTCTAACCAGGCTGAGCTACGGGCTCCTTAAAGTAGTCAGTAGAATAGATATTTATAAGTTTTTCTTACTCTATGCTGTCGAGCTCAAGAGTTAAAATCCCACTAGAAAGATTATAATTGTTTATTGGAAGATTTATTGGAATTATCTTATAGAAAACTTTTTTGTCCGCGAGTGCCTTGATTTCTATGCTGTTTTCCAATTGTATTATTGAAACGTCTTTTACAGATTTAACTCCCGGAAGCTTTATTTCATAGACAACTTTGTTAGAAAGGCGTCTTATATTTGTTTCAGGCTCTTTTTTAAGCAAGCCCGCGAATTTTCCGGAGTCAGAGATTGGAAGTTTTATAGAAACTTTTTTTTTCATTTCCTGCTTTTTTTCCAAAGATTGCGGAACATTTCCAAAACTCCTGACTTTTATTTCGGGCTGACCGTTGCCAAATGTGCTTATTGAAATGCTTATTCCTCCGCTTTTCTTTGAAATTTTCTGTTCTTTGAATTGTTCTCTGGTTTCACCATCAAGCTCTTTCATTTGCTTATTCAGATTTTTTAGAAGAGAGTTGAACAAAGTGTTTAGTCCCATGGGCATTTTTACTTCGTTTGGATTTATTAAATCATTCCTGCCCAAAAGTCCCCAATCTTCTTCTTCAAACATATTTCTTAGCGGAGCCTGACAGTAAGGGCAGAAGTTATAATCTTTTTCTATCTTTTCCCCGCAGTTTCTACATTTCTTTTTTCCGAACATAGTTAGTTTTAGATATTTTTGTTTAAATAGTTTTCTGGGGTGGAATACTTGTTTTAGAAATGCACCAGCCGGGAATTGTCCTCGCTTCGCTGTGGATGAGACTCTCCATTTGAATTTGGAAATCTCATAATGCACCAGCCGGGAATTGATGCGGCTTGTGGGAATCGAACCCACACAGCAACCTTGGGAAGGTTGAATCATGCCACTAGATCAAAGCCGCTCTTTTTCTAAATATAGTCTGCAGTTGATAAATTTTTATATATTGCCTTTTCTTATTGATTTAATGGCAGAAAGGTCTGAATTAGAAAGCAGAGTAAGAAGATTAATAGCAGCAGATATATCTTACAGGGTTTTGAATAGCCTTGGGGAAAAAGGAATTAGAAGATTAAATAAAAGAGCCGAGGAAATAGCGGTGCTTCTTGATGAAGAACCGCAAGACAGATTTTTTGCCAAGATTGAAGAAAGCAGTGAGCAAAAGGCAAGGACAATGAAAGAAGGAATAGAAGCCTTTAAAGATAAACATCCTAAATATGGAGAGATCCTGGAAAATTTAATTGCAGAGACACGGCAGCGAAGAAATAAAAATCTTGTTTACGGGTTAAACCAAGAATATCATCTGTCTGAGGAAGACTATGTTCAGGTTATGATGGATTTGGGCTTTGAAAGAAGAGAAGCTTCAGCGATGTATCCTCATGTCTTAGCTATTTCTGGACGACTTGGAAGGGCTGATGAGCACAGCAAAAGAGCAATTCTTATTTCTAAGAGTTAGTTAACTTTTTATAGATATTTCTTCTTCAAAACATATGAAAAACAAGTTTTATGTTACGACACCCATATATTATCCCAATGATATTCCACATGTGGGGCATGCATATACTACTATAGCGGCAGATGTCTTGGCTAGATGGTATAAGATAAAAGGTTATGATGTGTTCTTTCTTACAGGAACTGATGAACATGGAAAAAAGATAGAAAATACTGCAAGAAAGCATAATAAGTCGCCAAAAGAGTTTGTCGATTCTTTAATTCCAAAATTTAAAGATGCCTGGAAAAAACTTAATTTAGATTATGATAAATTTATCAGAACAACTGATAAAGATCATGAGAAGACTGTTCAAGAGATATTGCAAAAAGTATATGATAAAGGAGACATTTACAAAGGGCAATATGAGGGTTATTATTGTACAGGATGCGAGGCATACTATACTGAAAAAGATCTTGATAATGGCTGCTGCCCTATACATAAAACAAAAATTGAAAAACTTAAAGAAGAATCTTATTTTTTCAGACTTAGTAAATATCAGAAACAATTGCTTGAATTTTACAAAAAGAATCCTGATTTTATTTCCCCATCAATAAGAAAACAAGAAGTAATTAACAGGGTAAAAGAAGGACTTAAGGATTTGTCAATATCAAGGACAAGTTTTGATTGGGGCATACCTTTGCCTTTTAATAAGAAACACATAGCTTTTGTTTGGTTTGATGCTTTATTCAATTATTATTCTGCAACAAGAAAAAAGGGAAAAGAAAAATTCTGGCCCGCAGATGTTCATTTAATTGGAAAAGATATTATTTGGTTTCACACTGTTTATTGGCCGGCATTTCTGCTTTCTGCTGGAATTCAACTTCCTAGGAAAGTTTTTGCACACGGGTGGTGGACTTTTGACAAAGAAAAAATTTCAAAATCCCGCGGGAAAATAATCAATATAAGTGAGCTAATTGGAATTGCAGGAGCAGATTCTGCAAGATATTTTTTGCTTAGGCACATTCCTTTCGGCGAAGACGGAGATTTTTCAGAAAAAGTTCTTGTGGAGAGGCATAATAATGAGCTCGCAAATAAGCTGGGAAATTTAGTTAGCAGGGTTTCTGCTTTGGCTGAGAAGTGTGGTGCAGAAAAGTCAGAGAATAAATTACTTAAAAAATTAAAGTTAAACGAAATAGAAACTTATATTAAAAATTACGGATTTGATAAAGCTCTTAATGAGATTTTTGCTTTCATTGATTCCTGCAATGAGCATATACAAAAAGAAAAAATATGGGAGACAAAGAACAAGAAACAACTTTACGAATTGCTTGACAGCATAAAAGCAATTGCGATTTTGCTCTGGCCCTTTATTCCGGAAACGAGCGAGAAAATTGCTAAGAACTTAGGGTTTGAAATAAAATGGGATAATATAAAGAAGCCATTAGGTGTTAAGAAAATTAGGAAGAGTGAAATTCTATTTAATAAGATTTAAAAATTAAATCCCAATATTTCTTAATAACTCTATTTTTTTCCTTCCTTCCTTTGTCTCAGCTAATTTAGAATAAAATCTTCTAGACATAATTATCTGCGCATCTAAAAATGGCTTTAATTTTTCCTTCCATTTTGAGGGATTATCTTTTACATACTTTGCCCAACGCTCAATCTGCTCGTTATGTGTTTTATTTCTCATCTTTTTAGTCTTATCTTTTTAATCCTGTCTTTAATGCTATTAATTTTATCTTCATCAATTTCTGAAGAGTAAATTATTCTTAAATGTTTTGCATCCTCCATATCTTTTTCTGTTTTTAATAGTTCTTCCTTAAAGGCTATATTCCATTCTATTGGAGAAAAATATATATTTAAACTGGTTAAAGGCAATTTAATCCTCTCTTTTAACTGTTCATCATCCAAAATATCTTTTGCAAAATGTACTTCCATTTCCGGAGGAAAAAGGCCCATCCTATTTTCTACATATCTAATGCTTTCTCCTAATTTCAAGTAATCATCATAGATATCCCCTGGGTTGTCAGATTGCATACAGATAAAACCACTTTTTATCAAATCTTTATGCAATTTAAAAAAATTTTCTTTTGAAATTCTTTCTATTATCATATCAATATCTTCTGTTCCTCTTGTTCTTCCATGAGCAATTGCGACAAATCCTGAACAAACCATGTATTTGACGTATTTTTCAATAATGCCACAAAACTTCTCTGCAAACTTATCAAGAATTGTCTTATCATCAACTTGTCTTTTCATTATATACCAAACAAGGGGCAATTTATATTTATTTGGTCTGACTGGAAAGTTAATACCCAGATCACCATAAAAATATTTAAATAGGTTTATTCTTTATAATTAATATTAAAGATGGTGAAACATAAATCTAAATTTGTTATGTCAAACAGGCTTCTTTATACTTTTATAGCAATTGCCATTCTGGCGGTTGTGGGGGTTGGAGTTTATGCCTGGAATACCGGAACCCCAAGCACTTTCGGACATTCTGCAGGGGAGTTGGATTTAAGTGGAGGAGTCAATGGAAATGCTGTGTTTAACGGGAATGTTGGAGTTGGAACAACACCAAGAACAAAATTAGATCTTGGCTTTTTATCTTGGATTACTCCCCCAAGCACTAATGGAATTGGATTCGGGCAAGATAGTGACGGTGCATTTTTAGGCATGGTTGATTATGGGGTGAATAGAGACGATTTAGTTTTAAGAATTGTAGATGATACAGATGATTTGTTTAGAATTCAAGGTTCTGGTGGTAATGAAATTGCTGCATTTAGGAGTGATGGATATGTTGGAATTGGGACGACTAATCCAACATCAAAATTAAGTGTTAATGGGGGCATTTCATCCACTAATATTAGTCTTGGTGGAGTAACTATGTGGTTTCAGCCAAACGGTTCGAGAACCCAATTATGCTATGATGCAACAAGTTGTGCTTTAAATGAGAATACATGTACTCAGACACAAACCGTAAGCCACCCACTGGAAACCGGAACTTGTTCAACATCATCAGAAGCGACTAGTTTCGGCTGTTTTGACTTTTGCACTAGTTCTATAGCTTGTTCCGGAGCAGGAGTTACTGGTTGTACTGGTGCTACTTTTGTGCTTTATACTTCTGGTAGTTTTGTATCCTGTAGTGATTCACAGATGAGAGTAACTTGTTCTTGTTCTGTCAGCGGAGCAACATATTATTCAGAATCCTTACAGACCCCAACATGCATGGGGTAATCACCTTATCCCACTTCCTTCTTCTATTTTCCTGTCGGGTCGGAGAAATTTAATGTAAAAAAGCCATAAAAAACACAAGATTTATATAGTTGTTATTCACTTAAAATGAATAATTATTCACTAAAAACGAATATGATACTTTCAAATAATACATTCAAAATAATAAATTTCCTAATAAGAAATTTAGAACCATACAACATAAATCAGATAGCTAGAGCTTTAGATTTAAGCGTGGGAAGTGTTCATAAAATACTGAAAACATTAGAAAAAAGAAACATA
>CAZGUQ010000022.1:1326-8786 GCA_964529375.1 Candidatus Woesearchaeota archaeon | reverse complement strand
GGATTAGCAATCCATTGCAATACCACTATGCGATCTGGGCATCAAACGTATACAACGTTTTTCACTTATAAGGTTTTTGTATGTTTATTTAATTATGATGATTAAAACCCATAAATGCTTTTATACTTTCCAATCTTGAATAGGGGATGAATAATAAGACTCCCGCTGAAATGGTAACCGATGAACAAAGAAAGAAATACCAGCAGGTTAGGGATGATTTTGTGAAGAACAGAAACGCCAAAAGAATTCTAATTGAAAATAAAAGAGAAGTGATAAGAACATTGGAACAGAGCATAAAAAATGAAAGACCAAAAATAGAAGGGTGCGATCCATCTATACTTTGCAAACGATGTGATATATATAGTATGATGGAAGATGGTTTTCATCAGGAGCAGGATTTTAGGGTATATCATTATAAATGTGTGATATGTTCCGAACCGGATTATCGGACCTAAGATATTAATTCTGATTTTTTTATACAGAGGGTTAGAAAAGAGAATAGCAGCGGATAGATTTGAACTATCGACCTCCGGGTTATGGGCCCGGCGACCACTCCAGGCTGGTCCACGCTGCTATAATAAGAAGTAATTTATTCTGCTTTTAAAACTTCCTCCCATAAAATCAAACCATTTGTTAGAAGTTATAAATCTTTAAAAACAACTTCGTTTTCTCTTAGCTTATGTCTCAATTAATTCTTGGAATAGATGATGCAGGAAGAGGTCCTGTAATCGGCCCGATGGTTCTCGCGGGATGCTTGGTTAACGATGAAATTAAGAAAGAATTCAAGAAACTTGGAGTAAAGGATAGCAAGCAGCTTACTCCAAAGAGAAGAGCATTTCTTGCAGATGTCATAAGGGAAAAAGCTGAAGACTTTGAAGTTGTTATTGTATACCCAGATGAAATTGAATCAAGCAATGCTGAGGGAGTAAATCTGAATGATGTTGAGGCAATTGCATGCGCCCAGATAATAAACAAGATGAATAAGGGATATGGAAAGATAAAAGTAATTCTGGACTGCCCTTCAACAGGAATAAACAAATGGAGAGATTTTCTTAAAACAAAAATAAATGACTTGTCAAACCTTGAAGTGGTTTGCGAGCACAAGGCAGATGTGAATCATGTCTCTGTTTCGGCAGCATCAATAATCGCAAAGGATGTAAGGGAAAAAGAAATGGCAATATTGAAGGAAAAATATGGGCATGAGATAGGCTCTGGTTATGCGTCTGATCCATACACTATAAAATTCCTTGAAAAACATGCCAACAAATTCAAAGATGAAGGCTTGTTCAGGAAAACATGGTCCACTTGGAAGAATGCATCCGCGAATCTCGAGCAGGCGAAGTTGCAGTAAAACATTTTAATTCCAACCCCGAATTCTTTAAAAATACCTTTTAATTAATGTCATAGGATGATAATATGTTGAAGAATAACCTTATTAGTCTAAATAATAACTTAATAAACGGCGATAAGATTGTTAGATTAAAATTTTATATTAACAATAAATAAAATGGTCTACATTAAAAAACTGGTGATGCATGGCTTCAAAAGTTTTGTGAGAAAAACAGAAATTCCTTTTACAGAGGGCATTAATGTCATTGTCGGTCCGAACGGAAGCGGAAAAAGCAACGTATCTGATGCATTGTGTTTTGTTCTTGGAAGATTAAGCAGCAAGTCAATGAGGGCGGCAAAAGCAAGCAACCTTATATTTTTCGGGACAAAGGATGCAGCTCCTTCAAAAGAGGCAAGCGTTGAGGTTGTTTTTGATAATTCAGATAAGGGCTTTTCCGAAAGTTCAAATGAGGTGTCAATAAAAAGAATAGTGAGAAAAAATGGGCAGAGTGTTTACAAGCTGAACGACGAGGTAAAGACAAGGCAGGAAGTTTTGTTCTTGCTCGCGCAGGCAGGAATAGATCCGAACGGGTTTAATATAATTCTTCAGGGAGAAATACAGAATTTTGTAAGAATGCACAATGAGGACAGGAGAAAAATAATAGAAGAAGTATCTGGGATATCTGTTTACGAGTCTAGAAAGGAAAAATCACTCCATGAGCTTGAAAAAACGGAAGAGAAGCTGAAGGAAGTTCTCGCAATCCTGCGTGAGAGAACTTCATACCTAAATAATCTGGAAAAAGAAAGGCAGCAGGCTCTGCGTTTCAAGAAACTTGAAGCAGACGCAAAGAAATTCAAGGCAAGCATAATTCACGGAGACTTGACAAAGAAGAAAAAAGAAGTTGAGCAGATAAATGAGGAAATTGCCAAAAGAAACAAGGAAATAGAAAAAACAAAAAAGGAAATAATAGAGCTTCAAGCTGCTATAACCAATTTTGAGGCAAGCATAGGGAAGATAAATTCAACAATACAGCATTCAACAGGTGTTCAGCAGGAAGCACTTAACCAGGAAATTGCAAACATAAGAGCAGATCTTGCAGGAATGGGAGTAAAGCTCGAGAATTATGAATCAAAACTGGGCTCTGTGCAAAAGCAAAGGCAGGAATTGAAGGATTCGGTAAGCGAAAATGAACTGTCAATAAAGGAACTTGCGGGGGCATCTCCGAAGTCCAAGAAGGAAAAGGACATTGCCGCAAAAAAGAAAGAGCTTGAACAGCTTGAAGATGAGAGAAAGAAATTCTACACTATAAAATCAGAGCTTAAATCCATAAAGGAAAGAATAGAAGACAAGAAAAATCTTTTCCAGTCAAGCTCAAGTGAATCCTCTCTTCTGGTCAGGCAAATAGAATCCATTTACAGGGAATTGTTTGACAGGAATACAGATGCAGGAAAGCTTGAGGACCTGAAGCTCTCTCTTGCTGAGAAAAAGCATCTTCTTGAAGAGCTGTCTAAAAAAGAAAGGGAGCTTGAGAAAATTTCATATTCAAATGAAAAAGAAATAGAAAAGGCAAATAACCTTATTGAGAAAATATCAAAGATGGATGTGTGTCCTGTTTGCAAGAGCAAGATAACAAAGGACCACATGGAAACCATTCACAAGGACACATTTCCAAGGATAGACAAGCTGAAAAAAGACATAGAGCATGCAGACAAGGAGCTTTCAGAAATATACAAGAGAAGGGAGCTTCTCACAAAAGAAATAGAACAGACAACTTCAGAGATATCAAAGAGAGAAGCAGACATAATAAAAATCTCAGGCGCAGATGATAAAAAAAGCGCCATAAAGAATATACAGGAAAAACTGGATGCATTAAAAGGCGAAATTTCAGAGCTTGAAAACATAAGGAAAAGGCTTGAGAAAAACTTTGATGATTATTCAAACGTTGAGCAGAAATATGAGACTGTAAGGGTTGAAGTCCAGGAAATTTCAATGAGAAGCGAGGAAAACATAGGCTCCGAAATTTCCTTCAAGCAAAGGGAGCTTGAAAGGGCAAAAATATCTCTAAAACAATTGTCAAGGGAAGAAGAGGACTTGAACAGTGAGATAAACGACTTGAAAGAAAGTTTTGATGACAAGCAGGATTCCTTGGAAAAAAAGAAAGCACAGGAAGAGGAATTAAGCAAAAAATTCCAGAAGCTTATTTCAGACAGAGATATCTTCAACAAGAGAATCCGTGAAAATGAACTGACAATTTCATCCAAGCAAAATATTATTCAAAATATTGAACAAGCCATTAACAATTTCAAGATAGAAAAGGCAAAGACAGACGCAGGAATAGAAAATCTTGAAATTGAGATGATGAGCTTCGATGGTGTTGATATAATAAAAACAAGCAAGGAAATTCTTATGGAAAGACTTGCAAAAACAGAGGAGATAATTGCCCAGATAGGAACGGTCAATATGCGTGCCCTAGAAGTTTATGATTCTGTAAAGAAGGAATATGATTCTGTAAGAGAAAAGACAGAGATAATAGCCAAAGAAAAGGAAAGTATCCTCAAGATTATCCATGAAATAGACATAAAAAAGAAAAAGACATTCATGAAAACGCTCAATGCCTTAAATGAAACATTTGCAAGAAACTTTTCGCAGATAAGCATGAAGGGACATGTTTCTCTTGAACTCGAAAATCCAAAGGAACCTTTCGAGGCAGGAGTTGGAATTGTAATAAAAACAGGACATGGAAAATATATGGATGTCACGTCATTGTCAGGAGGAGAGCAGACTCTTGTTGCCATTTCATTGATATTTGCAATTCAGGAATTAAATCCATATTCTTTTTACATATTGGATGAAATAGATGCTGCCCTTGACAAGAGAAATTCAGAAAGGCTTGCTTCTTTGCTTAGCAAATATATGCAGAAAGGCCAGTATATCGTAATAAGCCACAACGATGAAATAATAAGCAACGCAACAAATATCTATGGCATCAGTATGCATGATGGGATTAGTAAGATAATTAGTTTGAAGATATAAAATGAAAATAATAAAATTGAGCAAAAAATATCTCTATTATGTCGTTTTGATAATCCAAAAAAGATGGGGTTATTCTTATGGGGATGCATTTGATAACGCGATGAGATGGCTGAAAAAAGTAGACAATTCTATATGTTTTATAGGCATTGAAAACAAAAGACCAATGGCTACTGCAGTTTTTGACCCGAAGCAAGAGGATATTGATTCGAAAATTTCTCCATGGAACACGCTCTTATGGGTGGAACCAAACTACAGAGGAAAAGGATATGGGGAAATGCTGACCAAAAAACGATTTGAATATGCAAAAAAACTTGGCTATAAAACTATTTATTTAGATACTACAGATGCCATAGAATATCATAAAAGAAGAGGATGGAACTTCGTCAAACACATAAAATGGAACGGTGAGGATGATAATATAATGAAAATTGATATTTAGAGACAGAAACATTTATATATCAATTGATATATTAGATAATATGGAAAATAAATCTCAGAATGCATTTGCAAGAAGCCCTACTTTAGATACTGTTCTAATGATTGAAAAGGCAATAGAGAAATACAGCGGGGAGTTTAACAAAACAGAAATCTGGAAAAAACTTCCTAAAAAAGTGATGTGGCAAACATATCTTATTGTTCTGGATTATCTGGAAAACATTAATAAGATAGGAATTGCGAGGGACGGAATTATAATTTATTTGTGGAATCCAAAGTTGGCCAAAAAATATATGAGCATGAAAAACATTGGCTATGATGATTAGAGATGAATAAAAAAGTGATTGTTAAGTTCAAAAATCCCTCTTTAAAAAGAGATTTTGACAGTCTTTCTGAAGATGATCCTTTGAAAAAGAGAATTAGAAGGGTAATTGAAGGAATAAAGCAGAACCCGTTGAGTTACGGAAGACCAATAAGCAAGGATAAAATTCCCGATATTTATTTTAAAGAAGGTTTTGACAATGCTTTTTGGGTTGATTTAAGTAAGTCTTGGAGATTGATTTATTCTTTAACTTCTATCACCGAGGTTGAAATTTTGGCGATTCTTTTGGAGTGGTTTACAAGTCATAAAGATTACGAGAGAAGATTTGGATATTAATAATTAAAAAATGAACAAAACCCAACTCTTAAAAAGTCTTAAACAAGAAGGATTTTCCAAGGATATTCTAAATGCTTTTTCCAGGGTTAAAAGGGAGAGTTTTATTTCAGATAATATGAAACATCTAGCATATGAAAATAATGCCTTGCCCATAGGGGAAGGCCAGGCGATTTCCCAGCCATATACAATAGCAACAATGCTAGCGTTGCTTTCATTGAAGAAAAGCCAGAAAGTTCTGGAGATTGGCTCCGGGTGCGGGTATGTTCTTGCGTTGATTTCAGATATTGTTGGAAGCAAGGGGAAAGTTTATGGCATTGAGATAATCAAGTCACTCGCAGATAAATCAAGAATTAATCTGTCTGAGTACGGCAATGTTGAAGTTTATCATAGAAATGGCGGAGAAGGTTTAGCTGAAAAAGCTCCCTTTGATAAAATTATAATAAGTGCGGCGCTCGAAGAGATTCCTAAACATTTAATTCAACAGTTAAAAGATAAGGGATTGATTGTCGCTCCAATTGGCTCTCAATATGAACAAACATTGACTTCTTTCCAGAAAGTTAATGATAAGCTGGAAGTGCGCGAGGAAATTCCGGGATTTGTCTTTGTGCCTTTTGTCTAGAAAAGTTTATATACATACATGTATTACAAGTATTACAATGGATGATGCAATAATATCAGTGCGAATAAATAAGGAACTTAGAGATAAAATGAAAAGTCAGGAAGAAGTTAACTGGAGTGCTGTCTTGAGAAGAGCCATAATTGAAAACATAGAAAGAGGAAAAAAAGTTAATTTAGAAAGAAGAAAAGAGGCAATCGCAATGATGGATAAACTGAGAAAAGAAGGGGCTTTTGACGGGGGCAGAAATAGTACCGAGATAATAAGAGAATGGAGAGACAAAAGACATTAGTAATAGATGCTTCGGTTATTGTAAAATGGTTTCTTGATGAAGAAGATTCGGAGAAAGCTAGGGTAATAAGATCAAATTTAGAAAAAGAGGAAATTTCCATAATTGTTCCCCCCCTTTTATTTCTTGAAATATTGAATTCTTTGAAATACAATAAAGTTAAAGAACAGAATATAATATCTGCTAATAAAATACTTTTTGGGCTTGATTTTGATATTAAAGATTTAAATGAAGAAATAATGCTAAAAACAATAGAAAACTCTGTGAAATATAATATAACTATCTATGATGCCCTTTATGTTACACTAGCTCAGATTCATGGAACATTTTTGATAACAGCTGACAAGAAACTGTATAAAATTCCAAATGTAATTGCCTTGGAAAAAATTTAGAATTTTTGTTTGATGTTAATATTCAATATCCTCATCGAATTCCTTAAGAATTTTTTCTGGTCTTAAAGAAGCATCATAATAATCTTCTGTTTTGTCTGGAAAGCCTTTGAATTGCTCAATATTTTGTTCGTTAGTCGGATTTGCTGGAGATTTACTTGCATATGACAAATACTCCCTGACTTTTGGAATATCATCCTGCAAAACTTCCTGCTTTTTAGCAGGTATTTTTATCCTGTAATTATCGGAATTTATGGCATCCCGAAGGTATATTCCTTCAGCTAGAAGCCTATCAATTGTTTTTTGTAGAAACTTTTTTTGTCTTCTGAGTGATTGTGCCATTTTATTTTATTGAAATCCATCGGGTTTTTAAATCGGAATGATAATCCGGGTTTTGTGTTTGTTCGTATTGTTTGACTTTATCCGTCAAATAATCTGATAAATAGGATTCTCCTAAGAACATAAGCGAATTAAATGCCCATAATCCAATAAGTCTTATTGCATATTCCCTGTGTTCGGTCTTCCGGGTAAGGTGTAAGTTTCTTTTCATATAATTTCTTGTTCCTTTGGGCAAAGGATGAAAATCCTCAACTTGATATTTCCAGGAAGGCTTCGCTTTTGTTTCAAGTTCTTCTGTCATTTTATTTCATTAATGCATACCCTATAATTGCCCCAGAAATCAAAAAAATATCTTTTGCTATTAATCCAAT
>CAZGUQ010000022.1:0-1316 GCA_964529375.1 Candidatus Woesearchaeota archaeon | reverse complement strand
TTCTGTCATTTTATTTCATTATTAACTCATACAAAATCCCCGCACCCATGGTTAAGAAAATATCTTTTACAACTAATCCAACTGTTTTTGACATTATTTCATCCGAATATTCCATTCTTGAAGATTCTGGATGTTTTCCACATCTTATGGGATAAGCAATTGATCCAATCAAAGGAACTATTAATTCCCATTGTTTTATCTTAGGATGTTTTGCTCTGTTTTCTAAGTTATTTGCCATTTTATTTCATAAAAAACGCAGCCCATGAATATAAAGACTTGGCCTCTTGCCTGTCCATTTCTATTTTTGCTTTGGTCATTCTGAAATTTATTTCCTTTCCATTTTTAATTGCATTTTTCAGACTATCTTCGTATTGGGAAGCAAAAGGTTCTTTCATTAAAGGGGTGTATCTCTGAAATTCATCAACTTTTCTGACTAATTCTATTTTTCTTTTATTTAATTCTTGATAACTTTTAATAAGGGGAGTGTGATTTGAAGAAGAATAAAGCAGAGCTCCTGTTAAATGGAAGAATAAAGTGCTTCCAGCAATCATCATTCCAACCAAAGTTTTTTCAAATTTTGTTGTTCTAGCCATTTTAATCTGTTTTTTCTTGCAGTTTTCATTCAACTCTTTAATGATTTTCTGAAATTGTCTTTATCTGCTTTCTGTTTCTCTTTTAATGTCTGTATTTGCTTGCCATAATTTCTTTCGCTTAATTCAGAATATGCATTCCCCAAAATTTTTCGTGTGGCTTCGCCACAAACCCAATCCACCCGACCACCACCATAAGAGCCGACCAAGTCGTACCAGACGACATACCAGCCACCGCCACTGTAACGGCCCAACCCCCGAACACCTGAATTTCCCTTATAATCAAGTGAATCGATTTTTCTTTGAGCTTCTTTTCCTTGAGTTATTCCTTGCGGAGACTCAACAAAGAAAGGTTTAACTTTTCCACTTTCTGTTCTATAATCCATTGCCCTAAATGGAACAATCAAAGGAGTTTCAAATCCCAATTCTTTTGCCCGTGGAACAAGGATTTCCGCAATTTCTTTATTTGGATTATCAATGCTATAACCAGCAACACCAAAATCCCTATAAGCATCATTGCTTAACTTTCCTTGACTATCAAGTGCTTTCCCTTCTAACAAACTCGGAAGCCACAATCCATTTGGTCTCAATGCCTGCTTGTCGAATCTCAAAGCCAGAAAAGTGCTTGAGCCTGTTATTCCCTTTTGTTTATCAAACTGCCAGTGTCTTTGAAAAGCAGGAATATCTTTATCATTAGGGTTAGAAATGCTTTTCTCGTAAAATTGT
>CAZGUQ010000021.1:0-9058 GCA_964529375.1 Candidatus Woesearchaeota archaeon | reverse complement strand
GCAGGATTTGCTTCTAAAGTTATGAACTTGGGTTTCATAAAAAATCTTATTCAAAAGAAACCAGAAGCAAAACAAAGCCAGGAGACACAAACAAAATCATCAAGTCCGGCAAAGGCAAAGAAAAAGAAATAGTTCTATTGAGATATATTTTAATGTAATAAGATTATCAACAAAATCAACTTGGGATTTTCCCGTATTAAATGGTTATATGCGGAATTATCTCTTTAATCCTTATCTCCCCAATGCCTTTTCATGAAGCCTTTGAGAAACTTTTCGTGCTTTTCTGTATCTTTGACTTCTTTTATTGAATATGTATCTATTCCATCATGCTTGTGCTTTTCTGTCTTTACCATTGTTTTTAGCCTGTCTGTTATTTTTTCTCCCATTAACACATCATTGTTTGCAAGAGAAGCTATTTTCTTTGAAGAAGCCATTAAAGAGCCAAGGTCCATGAACTTAAAGGAATCAGAATCTTGCTTTGCTATTATCTCTCCGACATTCAATGAGATTCCAAAATCAACTTTTTGATTGAACATTTTATTATGGTGATTTAGCATATCATTTATTTTTTGAGCGACTTTCAAAGCAGCAGATTCATTTTTGAATGTTTTTGTCCTTGCAGGAGCGAAAATGAAGAAAACATTGTCTCCTGCCTCATATGTGACTGCCTTAAGATTTTCTGCAAGGCCTATGATTTTTTCAAGAGCTTCAGAGGCGCTTCCCTCTTTTGTGTTTTTTACCCAAGCCATATTTTTTATCTTTAATGTGATTATGCTTACTTCCTGCTTGTCGCCTTTTATTGAAAGAACCATTTCTGCTTTGTTTTTTGTGCTTGAACCCAAAACTTCCAATTCCCTGTTTTTTTCTGCGCTTTTTTGAATTCCTCTGGTTATATAACCTATAAAAGCTTTCTGATAGCCTCTTTTAAAGACGATAAAAGTCATCAATCCAAGAACAGCGATTATGAAAATCCAGACAGCAGGGAATTTTACAAGGCTGCCAACTCCTGCAGAAGCTTTTCTTATTTCTATCGCGCTTCCGGTCAAGGCAACACTTGAACTTACAGAGTTATCCTCTGCAATCACAGAAACATCATACTCTCCATCGGGAGCTGTTAGCAACCAACGCTGACTCTCATCAACTTTAAGATAAACATCTATATTTAGAGATTGATTTCCAATTTTTACAAGAACTGTTTTGTTGTAAGGAATGTTTCCTGTGTTTGTTATAAGAACTGTTTTATTGACTATCTCAATTGTTGCAGATTCTTTTTCGAGAATAGTGAATTTGGCCTCTACAGTCAATCTGTTTGATACTGCAACAACTGTCCATTGGGAAGGCTGCTCATTTACACTCAATAAAAATTCAATGAATTCATCTGTGGAAACTTCTGTCTGCTCAATAATCTTGTTTTTGCTGTTTTTTATTGTCAGGAAAGTTGTTGAAGCAATGCTTGCCCCGCTTTGGTCATGGAGAACTGCTTTTACCATAATGGTTGTTCCCGGCTCAAATTCCGCTTCAATTCCTTCTCCTGGTTTTTCAAAGATTATTTCGAGACTTGTTGGAACCTGCTTTATAAAAATTGTTTTTTCGAGAACTCCATTATTTGTTATTGCTCCTGAAATGTCTTCTTCATATGCAAAAATTCTAAGCAAATAATTCCCTGATTTGGCATCTTTTGGAATTGTTATGTTTGCAGAAAAAGCCCCGTTGTTTATTGTTGCTTTCTGGCTTGCAACACTCAAATTCCCATCTAAAAGGCCTAATTCTATGAAGCCGTTTGCAGATCTTCCATTTTCCTTTAAAGCATTTCCCTTTACAAGAATATTTTCCCCTGGATTGAATTCTGTCCTGGATAAGTTGCTTTCAATTGTTATTAAATCTGAAATAAGAAATTCGTTTGTGAGGACATAATCATTTCCAAGATAGGCTTTTACCTTGCATGTCCCAAGAGAATTATTTATTATTTCATTCATGAGAACAAGAGAAGATTCAATGACTTTTTCTTCTCCACCAGAGACACTTAACCCATTTTTATAGAAGTTAATGGAATTAGCGCCGCAAAGAAGATCCATCTGGAAGTTTCCGGAAACAGCCTGAACAGGCTTGAATGTTATTTGTAATGTTGCCACATCTCCAAGATTATAAACGCTGTCTGGCTGCTTGTTTACTATTGTTTCTGCAGAAGCCAAAGGAATAATAAAAAGAATGAAAAATAGAAACGGTAAAATCAGTAAAATAAATCCCCTTTTTGTTCTCATATGAAAATCAAGCAGAACTTATTTATAAATTTATATGATTATTATAGATTATATTTGTTTAATAACTAATTTAATTCATTTAATCAAAATTATGGGTTATATTTCACATTAATGATAAATATTCGCGGTTAGGGTTATGTTAAGCCAACAGATAATAGAATATCAAATTTTGTAATTTTATCGTCTATAAAAGACATATGATTAAAGTTTCAATAATTGCCCATTTTGGTTAATTATAATATGTAAAATGTCGTCGGTTAATCGTCAATTTAATAGTATTTATCGCCTTTTAAGTTAACGCAATCACGGTTAGTATTATTTTGAACTTTACTGGCATGTTTTATCAACAGCATCTTTCCAGATATATTTAAAAAATAGAACAGCTTTAAGATAAAATGGACAAAAAAAAGCTTGAAGAGGATAACCGAAAACTGGTTGAGAAATTTGGAGCGTATCCTATATCAAAACTAAAAGATACTCCTGATTTTTACACGTTTAATAAAGGACTTATATATTCTCACCGTGATTTTGAAGGATTTTTTTCAGCTCTTAAGAAGGGAGAAAAATGTGCTATTGTTTCGGGATTTAATGCCTCTGGTACAATTCATCTTGGTCATAAACCCGTGTTTGATACAAATCTATTTTTTCAGAGAGAATATGGGACACCAGTTTTTATTCCGATATCTGATGATGAAAGCTATGTAACAGGCAAGGTAAAAAGCCAGAAAGAGGCTTTGGCAAATTCTTTGGAATTGGCAAAAGAGCTTATTGCTTATGGCTTTGATCCAAGGAAAACCTATTTCATCATAGACCAGATTTACACAAATATATACAATCTTGCAATAAAATTATCAAGAAAAATCAATATTTCTGAAATAAAGGCAACTTACGGCTATAAAAACGAAGAAAATGTTGGATTGCACTTTTATCCTGCTGTTCAGGCAGCACATATCCTTTTTCCACAGGAAAAATATGGAATAAAGAACGTCCTTGTTCCGATAGGACCTGATGAAGATGCCCATATAAGAATTTCAAGAGACGTTGCACGCAAAGAAGGATACAATCTGCCAAGCATTCTTCACATCTTCTTTTTACCGGGAACTGATGGCGAAAAAATGTCAAAATCAAGAAACAATGCAATTTTCCTGAAAGACAGCCCAGAAGAAATAAGAAAAAAAGTGAACAGGGCATTTTCAGGAGGCAGAGATACAGAAGCAGAGCAAAGAAGATTTGGCGGAGTTCCGGAAAAAGATATTTCTTTGTTTTATCTGACAAAATTATTTTTAAACGAGGCAGAAAGCAGGAAATTAGTCAGTGACTATAAATCAGGAAAAATTCTTTCAAAAGATGTCAAGGGAATGTTGTATAGTCATTTAATCAAATTCACACACGATTTTCAGGAAAAATTGAAAAAAGTCAATTTGAAGGATTTAGAAAAATGCATATTAAGAAATGAGTGATGAGATTCTTTATTGATTAATTTTTTAAACTCGCTTTCCTTTCCTTAAGGATGAAAATCCTCACACTTCACGTTGATTACATAAATTTCAAGCCGTTGAAGAAAGCCCTGCAAAAAGTTGCGGACTTGAGCGAGAAAGAAAAAAAAGGACAGGAAGTATCTGATGCGCTTGTTGTTCTTACTGCTGTTGAAAAAGGAGACACTGTTAAAGAATCTGTTGGAGAACTTGTAAAAAACATAAAAGATATTGCCAGCCAAGTAAAAACAAAGAAAATCGTTCTTTATCCCTATGCGCATCTTTCAAGCAATCTTGCTGCTCCTGATTTAGCAGAAAATATTTTAAGAGAAGCTGAAAAATCATTGGGAAAAACATTTTCTGTTACCAGGGCTCCATTTGGATATTACAAGGAATTTGAATTAAAAGTTAAAGGACATCCTCTTAGCGAACTGTCAAGGGAAATTAGGACAGAAGAAAAGGAAAAAGAAGAAAAAGAAATTGATACAAAAAATCTTGTGAGAAATTTGAATAAAACAATATTGGACAGAAGTAAGCTTAAAGATTATGACCATAGAATTCTTGGACAGGAAATGGACTTGTTTTCTTTTAATGATGTTGCCCCTGGAGCTGTCTTTTGGCACAATAATGGATTAATAATTTATAATGGGCTTGTTGATTTTATGAGGAAACTTCTTAGAGATTTTGAATATCAAGAAATTTCAACCCCTCAGATATTTGACAATAAGCTCTGGAAGATTTCCGGGCACTGGGAACATTACAGGCAAAATATGTTTTTAACAGAATATGAGAATAAAGATGCTGGTGTAAAGCCGATGAATTGCCCTGCTGCAATGCTGGTTTATAGGACAAGGCCAAGAAGCTATAAAGAGCTTCCATTAAGACTTGCCGAATTTGGTGTTGTTCACAGAAAAGAGCTTTCAGGTGTTTTAGCTGGTTTGTTCAGGGTTGTTAAACTATCTATGGATGATGCGCACATATTCTGCACTCAAGAACAGGTTGAAGAAGAAATAGAAAATTTATTCAAGATTTTTAAAGTAGTTTACCAAGATGTTTTTAATTTCCCTTATTCTGTCGAGCTTTCCACAAGACCTGAAAAGTTCTTGGGAAAAAAAGAACAATGGGATTTAGCGGAAAAATCCTTGGAAAATGCTCTTAAGAAATCAAAAGTGAAATATCAATTAAAAAAAGGAGAAGGCGCTTTCTACGGGCCAAAGATTGATATTTATATAAAAGATTCTCTTGGAAGAAACTGGCAGGTGACAACAATACAATTGGACATGCAAATGCCCCAAAGATTCGATCTTAAATATATAGATAAAGATGGAAAAGAAAAAACTCCTTTGGTTATCCACAGGGCAATTTTCGGAACTTTAGAAAGATTTATTGGGATTCTTCTTGAGCACACCAAAGGAAGACTTCCAACGTGGCTTGCTCCAATTCAAACTCGTGTTTTGAGTTTTACAGATAGGAATGAAAAATATGCAAAAAAAGTCATTGAACAACTTGCTTTGATTCCAAATTTAAGAGTAGATGCTGATTTTCGTTCATTGCCTGTTCAGGCAAAAGTAAAAGATGCCGAATTGATGAGGGTTCCCTGGATTATGCTTGTTGGAGATAAGGAAGAAAAGAACAATTCCTTGGCAGTCAGGCACGAAGGAAAGGTTGAATATGGAATTAAAATTGATAATTTTGCTCAAAATATTAGAGAGTTAATCGAGGAAAAGAAATGAATTATTAATATAATAAACACTATTATACATAAGTAACAACATAATTATTTAAATACAATATACTAAAAAATAAGTTAATAGAAATCGCCAACCCTCGTCAAGTTGTAGAGACGGGTTCGATTCCCGCCCCTGCCACAGATGAAAATATAAACCCTAATTTATTCAATAAATCATGAAAGCAGCACACTATATCAAAGAAGTGAAGAAATCAAGAGCATTTAAGGATTTCGCAGCAGAAGATTCTGGAGCATACTTGTGCTCTTTGTTTTTTATAAGAGATTTTAATGGGCCTCAAAACGAAACACAAGTTGATTTTTACTCCCCAAAGGCAAAAAACATTGTTAGCTTTAAAGTTGGAAAAGGCATTGAGAGAATACCTGTTCCAAAGAAAGCATTTACAATAACACATAAAAAATTTGTTCCAAAACCCCTGAATGAAAATATAAAAATGGATCTTGATGCTTTGAAGCCGACTCTTATGGATGAGATGCATAATAGGGATATGACTTATGAGATTGAAAAAATTCTTGCTATTCTTAATGTGATGGATAATAGGGCTGTATGGAATTGCACTAGTTTTCTTAAGGGTCTTGGCTTGTTGCAGGCACATGTTGAAGACCAAAGCCAAAGTGTTCTTTTTATGGAGAAAAAATCATTGCTTGATATGATGAGATTCACAGGAGCCCAAGGTGCAGGAATGCCAGGCATGTCAGGCATGGGCGGACTTCCAGGAATGGGTGGAGCTGGAGAGCTTGGAGAAGGGGGAGGAAGCATAAAAGTTATGTCCCCGCAAGATCTTGCTGCGGAATTGCAGAAAGAAAAAGCCGCTGCAAAACAGGCAGAGAAAGCAGAAAAGCCAACTAAGAAGAACAATACAGAAAAGAAAAAAGAAGCTAAGACTAAATAAATATTAAGCACCAAGACCGAACTACGAGAGGGTGTAGGTGCCTACAGATTTAAAAGGGTGTGGTCACCCGATTACTTAATCCCATTCAAAAGGGTTAATCTTTTCTCCCTTTATTTCTTTTATAGCCCTAATTATATCTCCTTCTGGAATATCTTCTGTTCCATCTTTACTGATTATAACAGTGCACCCTTCTAAGTATTTCCCCTTTAGAACTTTATCTATTAATTTCTTTCCATATTTCTGTTCAAGCTTTGGAATTTTCATTAGGCTCTTCTTTTAGTTCTTCCTTTATTTTTTGAATTTTGGCCTTCAGATCTGGAATATATTGAAACTCTCTGGGTTACAAGTTTTACAGAGAGACCAATTAATTGTTATAATTCGTCGGAGTTTATTTAGTTTTCTGTTTTACAAATTGAATAAATACTTAAATGTGTAATCTCTATCTATCCAATGGAAAAGAAAAAAGAGCGTATTGTGATATTTATTGATGGCAGTAATTTTTATCACAGTTCAAAGAAATTAAATGTTGTTGACAAAATTAATTTTCAGAAACTGATTAATGAATTGGTTGGAGATAGAGAGCTTGCCAAGGTGTTTTATTATAATTCTCCGTTAGATATTAGCGTTAATCCTAAAATATACTGGAAACAGCAAAAATTCTTTGATATGTTAAGGAAAATTCCTAAAGTTGAAGTTATATTATGCAAACAAAGAAAAGTTAAGAGAGATGGCAAATTTGAATACGAAGTTAAAGGAGATGACACACATTTAGTAAGCGATCTTGTAGGCGAAGCGTATGAAAATCTCTATGATATTGCTATTCTTGTTAGCGGTGATGAAGATTTTATTTCACCAATAGAAAGAGTAAGAAAGTTAGGAAAGAAAATTGAGAACGCATATTTTAGTTCAAGTTCATCATTTAATTTGAGAAATGCTTGTGATCGGTCAGTGCATCTTAACAAAATTCTATCCAAAATTGTTGATTAAGAATATAATGGCTCTGCATTGCCCGAAGACCATACAGAGCATATATCAATAATATGCAATAAGACGAAGTTTATAAAACTTTTGGGGTTGGCGTTTTTATGCGTGAACGCCCCGACCGGGATTCGAACCCGGGTCACGACCGTGAAAGGGTCGCATTCTTGGCCTCTGAACTATCGGGGCATTCCTGTGAACCGAAGTTCTAGGTATTAACCTTTTGAACTATCGGGGCTAATTTGTTCACCCTGTGTTAATTTTCACTAGGAATTCTATATATCTCAAAGAAAAACAGTTTTTAAAGATAACTAATTACTTAACAAATTCTACATATTCAAGATCTTTAAATTCCTTATCCCCGGTCAAGAATTTCATATTATTTTCAAGGGCATAAATATATCCTATACAGTCGGCGTAGGAAAGATTCTTACTTTTATGTTTTTTTCTGAATCTTATTGCTTTTTTTAATATCTCATCAAAGATTTCAACAACTGCTTCTGAATATTTGTCATATATCTCATTGGCTTCATTTTCATTATATTCGTTAATTGCTATCCAATAAATCTCTGCCAAATTAAAAATAGTTATAGCTACTGGTTCCTGAGAATATTTTGCATAATTTGGGTTTCCATGCATTAATTCAGCAATTGCATAAGAATCCCAAAAGTACCTAATTCCACCCTTTTCTTGCTTCATCTTTTAATTTCTGTGCGGTTTTTCCAGATTTTCTTGGAAATTTTCCGAAGAATTCTGCTGCCAATGGTCTTCTTTTTATTTCTATTATTACATCCTCGTTTTCCTTGATTTTCTTAGCATCTGCTATATCTCTTGGAATTACAAACCCTATTGAGTTTCCCCATTTGCGCGCCCTTATTTTTATTTCCATTATATTTAATTATACAAAATATAATTTATAAATCTTTCTTTTTTTAGAAAAAATGAGCCTGCTCCTCTCTGGCCACGCTTGGACAGAGTTGCAGGATAAGCTTTCAGGCTTGAAAATTTATGAGCCTGCTCGGATTTGAACCGAGGACCCCTGCCTCACTTAGAGTAAAAACCTCTTGCGGGTTTTTACGAATCCAGCAACCAGTACTGGGCTTCGCGTCCAGTGAGATATAATCCTATTGGATTACGCTCCTATAAGAGCAGTGCTCTGAACCAGTCTGAGCTACAGGCTCATCGAACCAATAATTCAGAATGGTTCTGTGCATTGAAGCACTCTGAACCAGTCTGAGCTACAGGCTCATTTCATTCGCCTTAACTCGGATGAGATTCTCCATCTGTGTCCGGAAATCTCATAGAGCTAAAGGCTCACAATTAGAAGTAGTCTTTACCGTATTTAAAATTTATCTAATGCTCTGAATGTGCCTACTTTTGAATAAAAATTTAGCTGCTTTCATTACATCTTTTCAAGAAAAGAGTTATCTTACAGATATTTTAGGTAAGTAAAAAGAGCATAATCTAATAACCGACGATAAAATGTGTTTTTAAATAGTGTAAGTAAAATTTATAAAACTGAAAAACCTTAGAATGCCATTAAAAGAGAGAAAATGAGGGGATTTTTTTATGATAGTTCTAGTTTGAAAAAAAAGAAAGATAGTTACAAGCCCAATAGCATTTATCAGAAAGAACAATCTATTATTTATGCTAAAAACACCTTCTTTAAGAAGCCTTCATAACCCTTAGCTGCAGGGAAAACCA
>CAZGUQ010000020.1:1316-9793 GCA_964529375.1 Candidatus Woesearchaeota archaeon | reverse complement strand
ATTAAAAATTAGATAATTATTTCTTTTTGTTCTTAGAAATCCACCTGACTTTTCTTCTTTGAAGAATCATATTTTTTCTGCATTTTGAAGAGCATAAATGCTTAAGAGTTCCGTCGTTCATAACAAGAGTTAGTCCATAAGGAGCATCAAATTCTCTTCCGCAATAAGAACATTTTGTCATTTTATATTTTATATATTCACAGTATACCTCTCTACTGCACCTTCATGTAAGGTAGCTATTTTTTTAACTCTGTGAGCTGCCCGGAAGATATTAGTTACTAAATTAGATTCGTGTTCATTTAAATCTTGTAATTCTATAACATCAT
Organism: Candidatus Woesearchaeota archaeon; assembly: GCA_964529375.1. GTDB lineage: Archaea > Nanobdellota > Nanobdellia > Pacearchaeales > GW2011-AR1 > ASMP01. Next base: position 9,467 of record CAZGUQ010000020.1, on the reverse strand, counting down.
AAAAGTGATTACTAAAATTTTTCTTAACTGCTTTTTTCAAATCACCTGTATCCATTTTAAGTATAAGCCCCCTTTGTTACCTTTGACTTTATTCTCCTTGCCTCTATTTCTGTTTCTCTCAGCAAAAGATAATCACCTATTCTTACAGGGCCTTTGACATTGCGCCTCATTTCTCTTCCTTTATCTCTTCCTAAAGTAACAAGGCATTTTACCTGTGTTATTTCGCCCCGAAAACCAGTGCGTCCGATTATTTCTTGAACAAGAGCAGGAACAGCTTCTCCAGAAATAATTTTATCTGAACCCCTGCTTCCCTGCTGCTGTTGTTGCTGTTTTGTTTTCTGCTGTGTTTTCGCCATTTTGATTAATTTAAAGAGCAGGACCGCCCCAGCTGGGAATCGAACCCAGAAGTCTGTGGAGACCTTGCTTATGAGGCAAGTGCACTTCCAGTTGTGCGTCTGGAGCAAGTCCTGCATTACAAATATTAAAAGAAACATTTAAATAGTTATAGACCTTATTAAAAAAGTAGTCTGTGGAGACTTGATGCACTTCTATTTGTGCTTTTATCTTTTTCTTTTTAATGTGCTTATTCATTAGAGAGTTATTGTATCCCATTTTAATTATTTCAGAGAAGCAATATCTTTTTCAGCGTCTCCCGGATTGATAACTGCAACAGATGATGCAGAAACAGGTAGTCCAACAGCAATTCCCAGTTTTTGTTTGCTGTCAACTTCTCTGCAAAGAATCTTTTTTTCCTTGCATAAAGCAGACAAATGCTGAACTATCTCTTTTGGGTTGACATCAGAAGCATAAACAACAAATTTTGCGGTTCCTCTTTCTATGGCTTTTGTAACTTCGTTTGTGCCTTTCTCTACTTTTCCAGTTTTTCTCGCTTTTTCTATTATTGAATAAACATCCATTTTAATTTTTTAGAACGAAAGATTTAGTTATCCTCCCGGGCTTTCGTTCATCGGATAAATTAATGTTCTTTTTTTCATTTAAAAATGTTTCCTTATGCCCGATGTTAAGCCAACAGGTAATGGAATGGCAAATTTTGTAGTTTTATCGTCTATAAAAGACAGATAATTAAAGTTTAAATAATTGCCCTTTTTGGTTAATTAGAATATGCAAATGTCGTCGGTTAATCATCAATTTAATAGTATTTATCGCCTTTTAAGTTAACGCAATCTAACATAATTCCCTTATGTAAAGTAAAGTAAAGACAATCGAAATGTTTTTAATAGTATTCTTTTTATTCTTAATATGATAATACCCACTCCGCCAAATTATGATAAAATTAAAGTTCCTTTTTACATGTTGAAAAAAGGGGATTTTATTGAAGTGAAACCGGGAATTCTTGAAGAAATAGTCCGTAAGGGGGGAATACAGTCTTCAGAATCTTTTGTATCCACAAAAAACGGAACAGTGCGTATTGGGGGTTATGGAATCAAATCACATAATTTACCAATATAGGGTGCTAATTCTTCCGCCAGTTAACTTCAACATCGTCTGTTCTCTGCCTTGGTTTTATATCTAACTTGCCAATTTCTTTTTCATCGATTCTTATTCCAGAATTAAACATGATTTCACCTAAAAAAGCTATCATAGCGGGATTGTCTGTAAGAAGATCTTTAGTAGGAATAAAGCACTTAACTCCTCTTTCTTCGCACATGATTTTGCACATTTCCTGCAATCTTTTATTGCAGGCAACTCCCCCTCCAAGAAGAAGCTCTTTTTTGCCAGTATGTGCTAAAGCTCTTTCGGAAACCTCAACCAACATTGAAAATGCGGTTTCCTGTAATGAAAAAGCAAGATCCTGTAGCGTGTAATTTAAATTTGTACCTGTTAACGCCTGTATTTTTTTATGATTATTATCAATAGTAAAATCTGTTATATTGTTTTTTTTATTAAAATTTTTCTTTGTGGAATTGTGGGGCAGATTATTTAAACCAATCATTTCTAATTTTTGTCTTAAATTTGTAAGAATGCCTGAAAGAGAAATGTCCATTCCTTTTACTTTATAGGGAAGTTGTATCAACGTTTTTCCTTCAGAAGCCATAGTCTCTATTCTTGGTCCACCTGGAAAACCGATTCCTGCATATCTTGCAAAAGTATCTATAAAATTTCCTATTCCAATATCAAGAGTTTCTCCAAAAACCCTGAATTTTCCAGAGGCATATGCTATTATCTGCGTATTCGCCCCGGAAGCATAAAGCATAACAGGATCTTTTGCGCCTGTTATTCTGCCTATCTCTAAATGAGCTACACAATGATTCACAGGAACAATTGGAATTTTTAATTTTAAAGCCAGCTCTTTCGCGAATTTCATGCCTTCCAAGAGGCAAGGAGCAAGCCCGGGCCCCTGGGAAATTGCAATGGCATCTATATCCTTTTCTTTTATATTGGATTTCTCAATAGCTTCAGAATAAATCGTGTCCTTGTTTTCTCTATGATGTCTTGCAGCTTCCATCGGAATAATTCCGCTTTTCTCGGTAGTGTAGCTGCTTTTAACATTGGATAGGATTTTATCGTTTTTCACTATTGCAGCCCCAAAGGTATGTGCTGTTGATTCTATACCTAATATTATCATAGATATCTAAGAAAAAGTATATTTATAAAAATGACCAACTATATAATTTAAATGGACGAGATTAAAAAGCTTCCAGAACTTCAGAAGCATTTAGACATTTATGATGCAATATTAACCTTCAGAAAAACAGAGCAAGAAAAAGTTGTTAGTATCCATATACGCTATTCAAAAAAAGGGCGACAAAGAAAGGGGCGGCTGCCCTTCCCTGAAGATATAGACTACAGAAGTTGGAAATGGTTAGCACATCAGGGGGAAATGATTTATGTTTATCACAGAAAAGAGAAATATACATATATAGATATGAATAACTGCATTGTTCCGACGGATTTCGGCCAGAAATTAGAAAACCTCGTGCTGAAGATCCGTTCTGGAAATTCTATAGATGAAGAAATTATTTAAAAAATAAATTAAAAATAAAGGTGGCTTATCTTCTCTTTCTTCGTCCGCCCCGTGCCATTTTTGCCTCGCATACATTTCCTGCTCCGTCGACGTAGTAAAGGTGTCCAGGCTTCCTCTTAATAACTTTTTTTACAATTATCTTTCCCATTTTGCGCCTCCTTTTTGATGATTATTCTTAAATCAGTCGTTTTCCGTATTTAAATCTTTCTAATCACCGACGAGAGATTAGAGATTTAGCAAGTTTATTATATTTTTTGTTAATTGGAATCTCAATAAGCCTTGTAAATGGTTTTTTGGAACATGCTGAAATGGTAAATGGTTCAATTTTTTGTATATCAATAACTTTGTTTTTTCCGTCGAGCCATACAGCAATGAATGGAAAGAAAACAAAAAGGGAGCTGATCTTAAAATTAGTCGGTTTTTCAAATTCAAAAATGCAAGGTATTGTATTTCTTGTTTTTAAGATTAAACCGAGACTGAAAAAACTACAGGGCTTAGCATCAATCTTAACTTTTCTATTTTTATAATTAAAAAAAACCTTTTTTTGCATTCTCAAAAAGATCTTTCACCTTTTTAATATTATCCTGATTTTTCCATTTTAATTCTTTCAGCCCAAGAAAATCGCTATCTTCAATAATTCTCTTTTTTTCCCTATATGCCCTGTAACATTTATTCACGTTTGTTTCACAAACATGATCGTGATGCCTAAATCCGCCGCCAAAGGTTGTAGGTATATGCATTAATTCATGAATTATTACTTTTATTTTCTCTTCTTCTGAAAGCCGGTCAAATCTTTCTGAAAGGAATTCAAGAGCATAAAAAGCCGGAATCCCCGCCGCCTTTTGCAAAAGTTTCCCTATAGTATGGCATCTTGCAATAGTTCCTCTTGAACTTGTTCCATAACTCCTAAAACATTTCATTCTTTCAACTTTTACGTGGGAAAAAAGGATTCTGGAAATTTCTTCTGCTATCCTCTGTATGTCTGGTGCTTGTTCGTATTTCATCGTCAAAATTTTGCGGTGGCGCCCCAGCCGAGAATCGAACTCGGGTATCCGTGAAGACCCAGCTTATCAGGCTGGTGCGGTGCCATCTCCGCTTCTGGGGCAAACCACCGCAAAATAATCAAAAGAAGAAAGATTTAAATAGATGCCTATATTAAAAGAATAGTAGCCCGTGAAGACTTCATGCGATGTCAACTTCGCTTCATTTTCGCTGAGACTTATCATCTCAGAATCTTTATCTTATTAATAATATCTATATACTTAATGTTTTTGTAAATAATAATATCTGCTAGGATAAACATTTCCAGTGTGCTTCATATTGTTTAGGATATAATTTATGCTTCATTTTAATCAAAAACCTCAATTGTTTTTATTTTTGATGTAAAACCGGAAACGATTTTAATATATTTATGAAAATATTTCTTCAATAGTTTAATCAATTTTATATTTGCTTTATTATTAACAGGTTTTTCTTTAATCCATACTTCTAATTCTTTTTCTCTTATTCTTTTTATTTCTTCTCTGGATGAGCTAGGATGAAGTTTAATCTTTATCTTCATCTTTTCTCTGGTGGCTTCCACGGCCTGCTTAAGGCATGATAAATCTCTTCTTCTGTCCTGCCTGCGACTCTTTTGCTTCCTCTCCAGAGTCCATGTTGGTTTAATTTAAAGTCTTTTTTCTTTGCAACTACTCTTAATCCTATTCCTGCTCCAAATTCGCTGGAATATGCAAGAAGAGCAGCACCCCATTCTTCTGGAATTGTGTAATACAATTCAACTTCAACTCCGTCGATTTTAAAGTATGCTTTTTTCTCCCCGCCTAAAATTCTTTTTCCTCTTTTTTCCATGATTTTTTCTATTTTATTTTTATTTGCCTCATTTTTCGGAATGAGAACAATATCAACGTCAACAGGATTTTTCTCCTTGCGTCTTATGCTGCCAACAACCATAATTCTTTTGCACAGGGGTTTCAGTTCCTTAACTAGTTTTTTTGAAAGTCTAATAATAAATTCTCCTTTTCTTGTGGAAACAATTTTTCCTTTTTTAATAATGTGTCTTAGTTTAGCCATGAATTTATTAATATGGAAAAATTATTTAATTAAGATAACCCTCCATTCTTATATAAGATAGTTATAGATTTTTATATTTTGCTCATTAAAAACTTGTCTTAGAATTTATCAAGTCACAATCTCAAGGGCATCCCTATTCTTTAACTCATAATTCTTGCTGAGTATTCTTTTTGTCCTTGCATCTATTGCTTTCACGAAATTCTTGCCAAAATCTGTATGAAGGAAATAGGCAAAATCCAATGCTGTGCTGCCTTTTGGCAAAAGAAAACAATCCGGCAAAATTCTTCCTTTGCTGTCTTGCAGCTTGTTTGCGCCCGCAGGAAAAATTGCGATGTATTTCAAAAGATTAAAAACAGCGCTGTTCAAAACTTCTTGAACACCGGTTCCTGTTGGAAATTTGCCTAAAACAATTTCCTTAATTTTTTCCAATGCTTCTTTTTGTTCTTCGGTTAAATCTCCTTTTATCCCAAAATCATTTTCTCCGGGTATATAGTCTATTAGACCAGACTTTGCAGCTTCTCTCAAAGCAAGCTCTGAATCTGCAGAACAAGGAATAATGTTTAATCCAGGAAATTTTAATTTAAGATATTGATAGTTTGCTTGTGATTTTTCAATATCAATCTTGTTCGCCGCTATTATAGTTGGCTTGCTTTCTGTCCTTAACTCAGAGGCAAACCAAAAAATATACTCTTCTGTCCAATTTACAGGATTTTCAGGCAGTCTAAGTCTCAACAAAACTCTTTTTACATGTTCTTCTGTAACTTTCAATCCAGAAAATTGTTTTGCAACAGCCTCGGAAAAATTTGTTTCTTCTTGTTCTGCTTTTCTTGCAAAACCTTTCCACGCTTTAATCATTATTCCATAAAACCATTTGTTGAGCTCGTTTTCCAAAAATAATATATCTTTTGAAGGATCGTGATTTCCTTCTGCTAAAGTTTTTCCCTCTTCATTTGTCATCCCAGAACAATCGACAATATGAATAAAAACATCTGCCTGCCTTAAATCATCTAAAAATTGGTTTCCCAGGCCTTTTCCTTCACTTGCTCCCGGAACTAAACCAGCCACATCCATTAAATCCACAGGAACAAACCTATTTCCTCTTATGCAAAACCCATGGGCAGGCTGGCATTGAACTCCTAATTCTTTGTCAACGCATTCAACTTTTACATAACCAACTCCATGATTCGGCTTTATGGTAGTGAATGGATAGCTAGCAATTTCAACTTCTGCAAGAGTTGCCGCCTTGAAAAAAGTTGATTTTCCTGAACTAGGCTTGCCGAACTAAGCCGATAAGCATCGTCTCCCCCCTATAGCAAATACTATATTCTTTTTTCCTTGAAAATAAGTTATGTGAAAAGTATTAAATTTTTTTACCATATCTTCATCACGCCCCCTGTGAAGTCTCAAGTTTTGATTCTTCTATTTTTTCCTTAAGCCTTCTCCAGATTAATATTATTAGAATAATTATAAGGATTAATAAAATTAAGCTTACTATATATAAGACAAGCCTGCCGAAGATATTTTCCCTTCCGGGTGAAACAACTTCAAAATGCGCGCTTGATGGTGCAACACCATTGGGATATCTTAATTCAAGGCCGACAACATAATCTCCTGTTGGCAAAGAGCCAGTGTCAAAGTTCCTGTCTAGCTCAGACAAGCGGTCAACAAGGATTGTTTCTGATTTTGTCAGATATATTTTTCCAGAATAATCTCTTATTGTGAAGAATAAACCAACATCAAGCCTTTCAGGATCTCCAAGAGGAATTAAAGTGACTCTTGTTCTAAGTTCATCTCCTTTTTCAACTTTATAATCCCTGTTTAAAACAATTATATTAGAGTCAAAAAGAAGTTCTTGGGTTTTGACATTTAAAGACACAAGAACAGTTTCTCCGCCAATAGTTATTGTTCCTGCAAAAATTCCGGGTTCGCTTAAAGCAACAAATACAACATTTAAATTAACTGTCTGGCCAGGAGAAATAGTCAGTGTTATATTTTCAATAATTAAATGGCTTCCAAGACCGTGGCTTACTTTCAAAACAACCTGGCTTGCTCCAATATTTGTAACTGTGATTGTCCTTTCTGTTGTTGTATTCACTATCAGATCTATATTGAACTCTGTTGGAGTTATGTTTAGATATACTGGGGAAGGTCCGCCACCTCCCCCGCCAGGAGGTATCGTAACTCCTTCTGTCTGGCATATGTTTGAACAGCCATCTCCGGAAACAAGATTGCTATCGTCGCATGTTTCTCCCAAACCAGAATCAATTAATCCATCTCCGCATAATCCGCCGAAGAAAAATCCCTCTATAAATTGGTCCGGATTCACAATTATTTCTCCTGTGCCTGCAGTATTTACAGAAACAACATCTGCAGATGCTGTTTGAATAGAAGAAGATATTAATATAAGAAAGACGGCAAATAAAAAAATAAGTTTAATATATAATAAACTTTGGGAGTTTTTTACCATTAAATATTTCTTAGTGGCTGAAATTATCTCATTATTAAAATTTTTTATGGTGGATGGGCCGGGATAAAACACATAACCTCTCATCTTAACATTAAAGAACAACGCTTAATAAAATTAATTATGGCTAACTCTTTCAGCAACATCTATTTTTAAATCAATTCCTAATCTGGAAAGAATCCCAGAATCAACTCCGCATTTTTCAAACATGGGACTTCCATGTTCAAACCCAAGAGCGTGGAGTATTTCGTGTCCAACATGTAATCTTGTCAGCAGACTTTCCTCGGCCATATAAATCTCGTTTCTCCATTTGTTATATGTCCCAAAAACATATAAATTTTGACTCCTCAAGTAATCGCATTCTTCTTTTGAATAGTCACAAGGAAGAGAATCTCCGGGATATTTGTACCATTTAATATCAGAAAAATTTCTTCTTTTCCCAGAACAGTTTTCTAATTCTACCCACCATTGTTTATATATTTCGGGGGGTTTTTCTATAAAGATTATATCAGGGGGGCCTAAAGGCTCAACTAACTGGTCTATCATACAACCAGAAACCAAGGAAACAAGTCCTGTTCCAAAAGTTAAGCTAATAAAATCTCTCCTTTTCATTTTCACCTCTTTTAACTAA
>CAZGUQ010000020.1:0-1306 GCA_964529375.1 Candidatus Woesearchaeota archaeon | reverse complement strand
TAACCTGGCCAATAACATTCAATGTATTTTGTGGTGTTGTAGTTCCGATACCCACTTTTCCGGGAGAGGATGACTGAAGAATTAATGGCCGGCTAGAATCATCTGTTTGAAGAAGTCCATAACCAGAATTAGCCCATTGAAGAAAAAAATCGTTTGTTCCATTTCCAACCGAAACAAGACCATTTGATGAATTAACAATTATATTTCCTCCATTAACAAAAAGAGAACTTGTTGGACTCGTTGTTCCTATACCGACTCTGTTATTAGTTGAATCAACAAATAAAACATTGTTATCAACACTAAAGTTGCTTGTGATATTTGCGTCCCCAACAACATTCAATGTATTTTGCGGTGTTGTTGTTCCAATTCCGACTTTTCCAGAGCTGAAATTACCCCAGATTAACGGTATTGAGTTTGCCAAGGAATGTTTTAATATGAAGACATTGCTCTGGGTATTATCTTCTCCGGCCTCATAGCCTATTGCAACGACATTATTTCCGATGTTGTTTCTTAATGCTTCTGGACCAATTGCAATAGAATAATTACCAATATTATCTAAAGCAGACAAACGACCAATAGAGATTAAGTAACTACCATTATTATCTGTAGCAGCATCCTGGCCAATTATAACTGCATAATCTCCGTCATTCCTAAGAGCAGAGTTATATCCAATGAAAACGCCTGAATCTCCTTTATTTGATTGTCCAGCTCCCCACCCAAGACTTGTTAAAATATTTCCCGTATTAAGATAACCTGCAAAAGGACCAACCGCTGTAAAGCTAGATCCGGTATTATTATACCCTGCATTATATCCTATTGCAGTCAGATAACTTTGGGTGTTTTGAAAACCCGCATTATAACCTAGGATAGTAACTCTTTGGTTAGTTACATTACTAACATTAACTCCTATCGCAATACTTTGATTAGCTTCGTCCCATATAAAATTTTCAGAGGCATAAATTCTTCCAACAATGTCTAGTGTCTGCTGTGGCGTTGAGGTTCCGATTCCAACTCTTGCATTATTAATATCAACAAAAAATGTTGTTGCATTGATGGTTAAATTATTATTTCCAAGATTGACGTTTCTGAGAGCTCCCGTATAAGGGATAAAGGTGTCTGTAACATTATTTCCCAAGATATAGGTGGTTCCAGTTATGTTTGCGTCCCCAACAACATTCAATGTATTTTGCGGTGTTGTTGTTCCAATTCCCACTCTATTTGGATAAGAAGATTGCCCAGCTAGTCCTCCAACAAAAAATGTGTTCGTTCCAAAAATAGCGTCTGTAACGTTATCAAGTTTTAAAAC
>CAZGUQ010000019.1:0-9826 GCA_964529375.1 Candidatus Woesearchaeota archaeon | reverse complement strand
GAGGTTAACTTTCGGAACATTGCTCTTAAATGGGCAAGAAGTCAAGAGATGAGTTCTATGTTCTGAGGAAGGTCCGCCCACCACATTAAGGTTGTCTTTCGAAAGGAAGATTCTCGCGAGGGAAAGCTCCAGAACAGAAACGATCCTATTAAGTTAGGCTGAAACGGCTGTCTCAACCGGTGCAACTCCATATGGAGGCTTAGTCGAATGTTAACACGTTCGGTCTGTCTGAAAAGGCGGCGAACGACAGAAGCTGGCCTAATCCTGACTTACACTTTTATTTAACTTCTGTTTTAACAACCAAAGAGTCTCTTGAGATGCTGGCAAAACACACTAATGTTTCAACTCTTGCCCTATATTCTCTTTTAAATCTATTAATATCTATGTCAGAAGGTTCACAGTTGCCTCCGGGATGATTATGAACCATCCCTATATAATCTTCTCTGTTCATGCAATGGATATTTGACCATCTTGTTGAATTTATGGCGCTTTTACTAATTACCGGAAAGCCGAGATCGTATACTCTAATTTTTCCATTTTGTTCTTCTCCAAATCCACACAAAGAAATCTCCCTATCTAATCCGTCATATAAGTAAAGAAGATTATTTCTAACTTTTTTGCTATATTCAACATTACTCTCTGCCACCAATTCTGTTAGCCTAGTATTTATTCTAAAGGAAGAAAGTGGTGCCGGAGAAGCCAGAAATGGCCAAAGAAGAAATGGAATTAGTTTTTTAATCCTCATTTTAAATTAATAGATTATTATCTCAGAGATACTTTATAAAAATTTATATCATAGGAATCAACAACTTTAAAAAATGAATGGGCCCACGGGGAGTCGAACCCCGGCGTCACGAGCTTCAGTTTCACATCATCCAAACTCTCGCTTGAACAATCGTGTGCTCTCCCGTTGAGCTATGGGCCCTAAAGTGCCAACGGGAAATAGGCTCGGTAAGCTCCAAGATTTTTAATGCTAATTCTTTTTTAAACTTATTGAATATAGCTTCTGGCTCTTTCGGCTTGATAACATTTATAAAACTGGATTTATTTATTCAGATATAAAAGATGGCTGATAAAATTGATTTTGCATCTGTAAGCTATGTGCTTGGAATCCTTAGTATTGTCCTTTCATTTGTTTCCTCGTGGGGGCTCGGCGGCTTAATAACAGGAATCATAGGGCTTATCCATGCAAACAAATACAATGTTCCAAAAGCAAAGAAGCTCAATATCATAGGCATAATAATCGGCTCGATATTCTTTATTGTATCTGTAATACTCACGGTTTACTCAATAAATTCACCGGGAAGCTTCCCAATCTAAGATGAAAGGCATGATGAAAAACAGGAGAGCAGCAATGGAAATGTCTGTAGGGACAATGGTCACTATAGTTCTTCTCATGATTGTACTTGTTTTAGGAATCTTCTTTATTCAGAAAATATTTGCAACAGGAACAAATGCAATAGATACAATAGACAACCAGGTACAAAATGAGATACAAAAACTGTTCGCGCAGGAAGGAAAGACAATCGCCGTATATCCAACATCAAGGGACGTTATCTTAAAAAAGGGCGATGACCCAAGAGGATTTGCTTTTTCAATAAAAAATGAGGGGGATGCTGCTGGCTTTGAATTTACGGTAGAGGCGACAGATGTTTCAAACTGCAGAGGCTCATTAACTGAAGAAGAAGCAAACAGTTATCTTATAGGCGGGCAGGGCAGCTTTAATATAGCAACAGACAGCTCTCTTGAATTGCCTAAGCTTGTAAGGTTTGACATTCCTTCTGCAGCACCTGCATGCACAATAGTCTATAATATTAATGTGGACAGAGATACAGAATTCTATACTGGAGCAGAGGTTTTCGTAACAATAAAGTAAATTTTTAAATTGTCCTTTCTTTAGTTCTGCATGATAAAGCTCTATAATATGTTATCAAAAACAAAAGAGGACTTTAGGCCGATTCGCCCCGGCCAGATTGGAATTTATTCATGCGGGCCAACTGTTTACTTATATCAGCACATAGGAAACATTAGAACTTATGTTTTTTCTGATATCTTAAAGAGGATTCTGCTTTATAACGGTTTTAAAGTTAAACAAATAATTAATGTTACAGACGTGGGGCATTTGACTTCTGATGCAGATACAGGAGAAGACAAAATAGAAAGGGCTGCAAAACGAGAAGGGAAAACAGCAAAACAGATTTCTGCATATTATTTTAAGGTTTTCGAAAATGATTTGGAAAAAGTTAATGTTTTAGAACCTAATAGCTGGCCAAAAGCATCAGAGCATATAAAAGAGCAAATTGCACTTATAAAAAAGCTTGAAGAAAAAGGTTTCACATACAGAACAAGTGATGGAATTTATTTTAATACTGGAAAATTAAGAGATTATGGAAAACTTGCGAGACTTAAAAGACAGGGGATTTTAGCGGGAAAAAGAATTGCCCTTGGAGAAAAAAAACACAATACAGATTTTGCCCTCTGGAAGTTTTCGGGAAATCCGGGATTGCGGCAGCAGGAATGGGATTCTCCGTGGGGTCTAGGTTTTCCTGGTTGGCACATTGAATGTAGTGCAATGTCTATGAAATATCTTGGAGAGCATTTTGATATTCACACAGGCGGGCAAGATCATATACAGATTCATCACACAAATGAGATTGCTCAAAGCGAAGCCGCAACAGGAAAAAAATTTGTTAATTATTGGCTTCACGGGGCTTGGCTCTTGTTTAAAGGAGAAAAAATAAGCAAAAGCAAAGGCGGGCTTTATACTATTTCTGATTTGGAGGAGCTTGGTTTTGAACCCTTGGCTTTCAGATACCTTTGTCTGGGAACCCATTATAGAAAGCCATTAAACTTCAGTCTTGAAAGTCTTGAAGCAGCACAGAACGCATATCAAAGGCTGAAAAACATTGTTTCTGAATTAAAAGACGATAAAAAAACCAATAAAAGATATCTGGAAGAATTTGAAAAGGTGATAAATGATGATTTAGATATGCCTGGAGCATTACAAGTTTTATGGAATTTATTGAGAGATGAAAAAGCAACAGGAAAATTAAGAACAATAGAAGATATGGATAAAGTTCTTGGCTTGGATTTAACGAAAAAAGAAAAAGCCTTTATTCCTCAAAATATAAAATCTTTGATAAAAGAAAGAGAAAAATACAGAAAAGAGAAAAATTTCAGAGAAGCTGATAAAATCAGGGAGAAAATTAATAAACTTGGCTTTGTTCTCGAGGATACAGAAAAAGGAGTTTTGGTAAAAAAGAGATGAAAATAAAAAAAATATTTACCCCAACAAGAGGGAAGATAATTGCAAGTCTAATTTATTCTATCTTTAGTTTATTTTTATTCGTTATAGATAATTTAGCCCTTTTTCCAATACCAACTTTTATAGTTAATATATGGACCTGGACTTTTTTTCCGATATACTTTTTAATTTTTTTATTAGTTTTTTTTAAAATACCTCTTTTAAGTACAACAGGCACGTTTTTTTATGATGTAACTTTTTTAGGAAAGTTTATATTATTAATATTATCTTTATTGTGGGTTTATTTTCTTATGTGTATTATAATCTGGATTATAAATAAAACAAGAGGAACAAATGACAAAAAAAATTGAATGGTATCATGATTTTATCAATTTAAAGTACAAGCCGAAGGCGAGCGACTTAAAGGTTTTGTTTTATTTTGAGCCTGCAAAAGACATTACCAAAGACGATGCAATAGGAAGAATTGCCTCGGAATCCTCGACAGGAACATGGACAACCCTCTTTAAGTTGCCTCCACGCATGAAAAAATTAATGGCAACAGCATATAAGATAAATGGAAACTGGGTTCATGTTGCTTATCCTCTTGATTTATGGGAAAGGGGGAATATGCCACAACTTCTTTCTGGAATTGCGGGAAATATCTTCGGGATGAAAGCTCTAAATAATCTTAGGCTTGTCGATGTTTCTTTGCCCGGAGAATACATAAGACATTTTCCTGGCCCGAATCTTGGAATCCAAGGTTTAAGAAAATATTTCAAGGTTTACGACAGGCCATTAACAGGCGCTGTTCCAAAGCCGAAAGTAGGATTCTCTGCTGAAGAACATGCAAAAATAGGATATGAAACATGGCTTGGAGGATTTGATTGCGTTAAAGATGATGAAAACCTAACAAGCCAGACATTCAATAATTTCAATAAAAGAGTTTCTCTCATGGCTAAGATGAGAGATAAGGCAGAAAGAGAAACAGGGGAAATTAAAGATGCTTTCATAAATATAACAGCAGAAACAGAAGAGATGAAAAAAAGAGCAAAGATTTTACATAACCACGGATTCAAATATGCGATGATTGATGTTGTAACTTGTGGAGAGGCAAGCGACCAGACATTAAGGGAAACTCTTGGAGATTATGGGATGGCAATTCATGCCCATAGAGCAATGCATGCATCTTTTGACAGAAATCCAAAGCATGGAATCACAATGCAGTTTCTTGCAAAAATTATGAGGCTTATTGGCGTTGATCAGATTCATTCTGGAACAGCTGTTGGAAAGTTAGTTGGTTCAAAAGAAGAAGTTCTTGCTATCTCAAATATTCTTAGAGAAAAAAATGTTAAATCCTATAAAAATGTCCTTCTTGAACAGAACTGGGGAAAAATAAAACCGGCATTTCCTGTAACATCTGGAGGTTTGCATCCGGGATTAGTTCCAGATATAATAGATATTTACGGAAAAGATGTTGTTCTTCTTGTCTCTGGAGGAATTCATGGACATCCTCGCGGCACAAGAGCAGGAGCTAAGGCAACAATGCAGGCAATAGAAGCAACAAAGAAAAAAATCAGCCTAGAAGAATATGCAAAGACGCATGCTGAATTAAAACAGGCTTTGGAAAAATGGGGGAGGTTAAGGCCAGTATAAAATCGTCCAGGCGTGGCCGATTTAGGGGAAGAATGAAGCCGAAGTAAAATGGCGAAAGGAAAATACAGAAAAGCTGTTTTTGTTCTGCTTTATTCTAAAACAAAGAAGTGGATTGAATATTTGCTTCTAAAAAGAAAACTGCATTGGAAAGGCTGGGAATTTCCTAAAGGCAAAATAGAACCTGGGGAGAAAAAGGTAGAAACTGCTAGGCGTGAATTAAAAGAGGAGACAGGACACAGAGCATTAAGAATAAAAAAATTCAATTATTCTGGAAAGTATAATTATAAAAAAACGCTTAAAGATAGGCCTGGAATAATAGGGCAGACTTTTTCGCTCTTTGCAGCAGAAGTAAAAAGAAAAGGAAAGGTCATCCTAGATCCAAAGGAACATAAAGGCCATAGATGGGTTAATTTCAAAAAAGCCATGAAAATGCTCAAGTGGGCTAATCAAAGAAAATCCTTAAGAATTGTGAATTCTTGGTTAATGAATAGAAAATGAAATTCAGAGAAATATTTCTTGCGTCTGGAGCAAAATTTCTGCTTGGAAAAGATGCAGAAAGCAATGATGAATTAATGAAGAAGTTTAAAGGTAAAAAGAATACAATTTTACATACTGTTATGCCAGGAAGCCCTTTTTGCGTTATTGAGAAGCAGGTTTTTACAGGCGATTTGTATGCTGCAGGTATTCTTTGTGCAAGATACAGCCAAGATTGGAGAGATAACAAAAAAAATGTGAAAGTAAATGTTTTCACAGGCAAAGACATAAAGAAAGAAAAAAGTATGAAACAGGGAACATGGAAAGTCAAAAAATCAAGAACAATAACTGTTAAAAAAGAAGATATTTTGAAATTAATAAAATGACACAAAGTCATGTACAGCTTGGAAAGAACGGCGTCACTGAAAATTTTATAGAAACATTAAAGCATCATTTCAAGAGCCATGAGAATGTCAAAGTTTCTGTTCTAAAGGGGGCGGGGCATGAAAGAGAAAAAGTTGGAGGGTATGTTGAAGAGATTCTCAAAAAGCTGGGAAGAAATTACACGGCTAAGATAATTGGATTCACAATTTTTTTGAAAAAGTGGAGAAAGCCTGTGAGATAAAAGTATTTTTCTGGAATACAAATTTATATAAATTAAATACAATGTTTTTTAATCATGGAGCAAGAAGAAGGGCGCTCTTACACAGAACAGGAGGAATTTAGAGAATATAAGTTTACTGAAGAAGAATTTTCTGTAGTTAGAGATTATATAAAGGATCTAGAAAATTCTAAAAAATTAGCTAAAGAAATGTTCGGATATTCTAATGTTTATTATATAAGTCAGCAAGTTCACGACAGGGCCATCGTTGCTATTCTTATAAACAATAAGAGAATATTGCAGATTTTAGGAGATTCTCAGGCTTTGGGAATGATGAAGGCTCGGCTTGAAGATAAACTTGAGATAAGCTTAGGAAAAAGAACATTGAAAACAAGAGCAATGAGAAAGGCTTTTGAAGTAGTAGAAGACGACTCTCCATTAGGTTTATAAACTATTTTTTGCCTTTAATCATAAGTTAAATCGCATAAGGCGATTCTATTGCCGCAAGGCAAGACTAAAAAATGGAAAAAAATCCTGTATACGAATTAGATTCCAGAGAATATAATTTAAAATTAGCCGAAGCTTTGAAAAAAATTCCCGAATTCAAGCAGCCAGAATGGGTTCAATTTGTTAAGTCAAGCCCTTCAAAGGAAAGGCCGATAGATGATGTTGATTTCTGGCACAAGAGGGCTGCAAGTATTCTTAGACAGATTTATAAAAAGAAAAATTTGGGAGTTAACAGGTTAAGAACCAAGTATGGAAGCAAGAAAAATAGGGGCATGAAACCTGAAAGATTCAAAAGAGCCGGCGGGAAAATAATCCGCGTGATTTTACAGCAGGCAGATGCTGCCGGATTTACAGAAATAGTAAAAAAAATCAAAGGAGTAAGAGAAAGAAAACCCGGAAGACAACTTACAGAAAAAGGCAGGAAATTTTTGGAGGCAATTAAATGATAAATTTAGTTACAATGATGCAAAATGAAAATTTAATGTTAATAGAGGGGTTTAATATGGCAGAAGAAGACGATAGATTAGAGGTAAATGATGATAGATATCTTAGCGGAACTGTTTCAAGTTATACCTTAAAAAAATCAAACTTAAAAGTTAAATACTATAGAGATTAAAATGGGAATAAAAAATCCAGAGAAGAAAGCAAAGCTTGCTGTTAAAGCAAGGCAGACAAAATGGGCTCCAGTATGGACCGTATTAAAAAAATATGGCGTAGGAAAAAGAGTTCATCCATCAAGAATGACCAGGCATAGAAGATCCTGGAGAAGAACAAAACTGCACATTAAACCAAGAAAACAGAGGAAATCGCATTTCGGATAAATAGAAAATGGCTGAAGAAAATAAAAAACCAGAAGTAGAAAAAAAGGAAGAAAAGAAAGAAGAAAAAAAATGGAAAGAGTTCATAATTCCTCTTAGAAGAAAATTCAAAAAAGTGGCAAGATACAGAAAAACCCCGAGGGCCATAAAGGCAATAAAAGAATTTCTTGTAAGGCATATGAAAGTTTATGATAGAGATTTGAAGAAAATTAAGTTGGATAAATACCTTAACGAATTTGTATGGACCCGGGGAATTAGAAATCCACCGGCAAGAATAAAAATAAGGGCAGTAGTAGATGGTGATTTCATAAGAGCTGAACTATTTGAATTAACAGAGAAATTAAAATTCAAGAAATCCAAGCTTGAAAAGAGAGAAAAAAGAGTGGAATCTGTTTCAAAGAAAGAGCCTGAACAAGAAAAACCAGAAGCAAAGACAGAAGAAGAAAAATCAGAAGAGAAAGAAAAGAAAGCTGCTGTTGTAGAAGCAGGCCAAAAAATAGAAAAAGATGTTGCAAAGAGAATGAAGCACGAAGCCAAGGTTTCAAAACAGCCAAAGAGGCAAAAAAGAATGGCTCTTGCAAAATAAAATTTACCTAAGTTAAATGCTATTATCTTCCTTGCTTTTTATTTCAGGCGGTCTTATCAGCTTCTTCCTTATCAAGAACAAGATAAATCCGATTACATAAAATATAGAGGCAATTATCAAGATAGAGAAAAGAGCTTTGCTTTTCAAGAATATTTCCTCTCCAAGATAAGATTGTACATATATTAAAGGGATCAGAGCAAGAGTTGTTCCCAATATAAATTTCTTGAAATCCATTCTTAGAATTCCTGCTAAAAAACTAAAAATGTCTGAGGATGTTATGGGATTTATTCTTAGGAAAAATATGGAATATCCCCCGTATTTGTTTATCATTTTATCCAGCTTATCTTTTTTCTTAATAGTTTCTTCATCAAGAATTATTTTCTTTCCTATGTAGAAAGCTATTATGGCGCCGATTATGTTAGCCACGAGAGCTATTGTTCCGCCAAGAAGAGGTCCAAATAAAATTCCTCCAACAGTATATAATATGGCTCCAGGTATTGGAGCAACCACAACCTCAAGGATAACAATGAAGAAGAATGCGAAATAAGAAAAAACTCCGAAATTCCTTATAAAATCGATAAGAACATCTGGATTTGAAATCAAGTCATTTGAATAGAGAAAATAGGCAATTATCCCCAGCAAGAAAATGATAACGACAAGAGCGAATATGTCTATTTTTCTGCCCATAATATTCTCAGGAAAGTTCTTTTTATAAAATCTTACTTAAGCACTTTTTCTGTTTCCATATACCAGAGATACAAATCAAGTTCTGCGAGAGATAAATCTGCTTTTTTAGCTAATTCGCGAAGAACATTTTCGATTTCAACATATCTCTTTGATGTTAACGTCTTTGGTTTTGCTATTAAACCTTCTCTCACCAGTAAATCAATAATGTGAAAATCAACTATTGCATAATTATTAAAGCCGATATTTCTGAGAAAATGGCTGGCCTCTTTCATTCCTATGCCTTTGACATAGTTAACTAATAAATCTCGGATGTTTTTATCATTAACATTAATCTGCTTGAAGTTATTTCTGGCGCCGTAAAGATATCCTGCTCTTATCGTGTGAAATCTGTAAATTTCTTTCAGCTTTCCTTGAATTTCATCCTGGCTGCCGGAAAGCAAAGTATTTCCAAGATGATTTACTGTTCGCAATCCAAGCTCTGCACTTGTTCCTGCCGTAAGAATGCAAAAAGCCAGCTCGCGAAAAAGAGAAGAAAAATCCCTTGGAATAGAGGAGAATTCACTCATTCTAGCGTCAATAACATTTCTAATAGGAGAATTTCTTAACTCGTTAATCTGTGAAATCAAAATATTCATCTTATTCTCCTTATTTTAGTAAGCAGGGCATCTTTCTGTTTTCTGCTTGTGTGTGTTTTGCCAAAGCGGACGAGAGTTACATTGATTTTGTTCCAATATTTCGTTGGGAAAAGCGTCTTTAGTTCTTTTTCAACCTTATGGGGATTTTTATCTTTTGCCCATTTGAGTTTTTTTGACAAGTAAAATACGTGGGTGTCCACAGGTAATGCATCATGTCCATGCTCGACCAAAAAGACATTTGCTGTTTTGCGACCAACGCCGGGCAGTTTTAATAATTCATTTATATCACGAGGAACTTTTCCGTTATAATCGCTAACTAACACCTTAGCGCAATTAATTATATTTTTTGACTTATTGTTATAGAAATTCGCAGGCCTGATTAGCTTTTTTACTGCATTAATATTTGCCTTAGAGAGACTTTTTGCATCGGGATATTTTGAAAATAGTCTTTCAGCCGTAGGTATGGTCACTTCGTCTCTTGTCCTTGCTGACATAATAGTAGAGATAAGGATTTGAAAGTCTGATTCCCAAGATTCTGCAGCAAGCCTCATTGTTTTGCCTTGTTTTGCCAAAGCATTAAGCTGCCTTATTGCCCTTTTGGAATCCATTTATGGTTAAATT
>CAZGUQ010000018.1:0-10025 GCA_964529375.1 Candidatus Woesearchaeota archaeon | reverse complement strand
CTGTTTGAACAGCATAAACAGCTGTTTGTTTATCAAACACCTGTTTGGTTGTTTGATTTTTCCTTCCCGGTCTTAACTCATTCATTATAGAAACAATATTTTTCAACCCCTCAATCTCTGTTTGCACCGATGACAAAACCTCTTTTATATCTTCTATGTCTTTTTTTTGCATTTCAGTCTCAGAATCTAGGTGTTTGATCCAAGCACCAACAGAATTAATGTCTTTTTTTACAGATTCAAAACCCCTTTTTGTATCCTCTTTCAACACATCCACCTCTTTTTTTCCAAAAAGCCAGCCAAACATGCAATAAATTAAGAAACATCATTTATATATCTTTTGCTTTTTCGACGAAAAAACCCATAAAAAAACATATTTTCTCTCTTGTTTTTTCAGCAAAGAAGATGTGTTGGAATCAACTCCTTTAAGACAAAAAACAACTCAAAAACAACAAAAAACACCACCAAACAGCCTGTTTAAACAGCGATAAACACCCTTAAACACACAAACAGCCTGTTTAATATTCTTGCACAAAGATAACCTTAGTGCACAAACTTGCCCCAACAATAAAGAAATGCAAAAAATTTGCAGAAAATTTAAAATAAAAATAAAAAAATTCCGACGATATTTAACCCCTTTCTCTGTTTTTATGCATAAAAAACAAGTTTAAACAAAGGTGGCCTTAATGAAAATTCCAACAATTTTGCAGATCAAAACTTACCCATTCGAAATATTTATAATCCCTCTTCTCTTCTATCTTAAATCAAAAGGAGGTTGTATTCAAATGGCGAAATTAACTGCCTGGCTTGTCACCCTTGTTGGTGTCTTATTGCTGCTTCCAATGCTTGGAGTAGATATAGGAGCATCACTTTCGGCCTGGCTAATTGCATTGGCATGGCTAGTTGTAGGAGTAAGCAAGCTAATGAGGAACTACGGTTCAAAGAGGAGATAAATCTCCTATTTTTTATTTTTTATTTTATAATTTAATTTATTATAACTGATAACTAAGTTGACCTAAGTTCACGGAACAGACCAATGACACTTGCAAAACTGGTAATAGGACATTGTAATTTAACGCACGAAGAGGTTGTTTTAGCTATTTCTGGTCCTACAAATCCAGTAGATATTTATTGCTCTTATGCAGAACTTAACAAATCACAGGATAATATCTGTTGCACGAGACAGAATTCAGCAGAATGTCTTGTCTTTCCAAATATGATAAATCAGTTTCTTTTCAAGCAACAGCATTACAATGGCAATGGCAAAAATGCGAAGGGTAACGGAAAAAGGCCAACACAAACCTCAAATCTTACTGATACCAGAAATAAGCAAGATTACCTAAGTGCACGACAAAACCAACAAAATTCTTAAATTTCTCGATAAAACACAATTTTCCTTGTAAAACATTCGCACAAGATGTATTATCAGACTTTTTAAATGACAACACTTTTTTATAAATAAGTTCGTATAATCTAATTAATGGAAAAAGAAGACTTTCTGAAAAAACTTGAAACAGAACTTAAGATTTCAAAAAACTCAGACCACACTATCAGAAATTACCTGGGTGCTAATTCAAAGCTCCTGGAATTTGCTGAAAAGAAGCCAGAAGATATAACGCCGGATGATGTTAAACTCTTCATGGCTAATTTTTACAGTGATAGGTCATCTAGCTCAACGATCGTTTTTCTTGCTGCTATAAAATATGCTTACTCCTCAATATTTCAAAGAGATCCTACCTCAAACATCAAACGCCCAAAGAAGGAAGAGAGAATTCCCACAGTCCTGACAAAAGAAGAAACCAAGAATCTTTTAGAGGCAATAGACAACAAGAAAAGCAAACTTATGATTTCGTTAATCTATGCTTGTGGTTTTCGAGTTTCAGAGCTTCTCAACCTAAAAATTAAAGACATTAACCTAGCTGAAAAAACAGGATATGTGCGCCAGGGAAAAGGAAGAAAAGACAGGAGATTCAATATTCCAGATTCTTTGCTAAAAACTCTGGAAAAACAAGCAAATTTCCAGCAGGAACAAGGCCACGAATACCTTTTCACAGGATATAAAGGCCAGCTTTCAGCCAGAAACATTCAAAAAATAGTAAATAAATCCGCAGTTAAAGCACAAATCAAAAAGTCAGTGCATCCTCACACATTAAGGCATTGTGTAAGTGGAGATACAGAGATTTTGACAATTAATGGTTGGAAAAGACACGATGAAATTGAGAAAGGAGATAAAGTATTTACATATAATGTCAATGAAAACAAAATTGAGGTTAATCCCATCTTAGATATTTTTAAGTACGATATAGATGAAAAAATCTTCAGAATTAATAACTATTGCCTTGATTATTTATGCACTCCAGATCATAAAGGGGTTTTTAAAATAGGTTATGCAAGGCAGAAAAATTATAAAGTTTTTACAGATTGGAAAGATTGGGGGATTCTCACTATAAGTCAACTTATTAAAATTAAAGGAATAAGATTAATCAAACACAAGCTTTCTTCATATTATGATGGCCAGAATTCTATCGGAAAAGAAAGAGCAGGAATAGTTGGATGGATTTTGACAGACGGAAATATTTCAAACAGAAAAAACCACACGGAAATTGTTATTGTTCAAAGCTATAAATCCAATAATATAAAATGTAATTATATAAGAAATTTATTAATTAAAGGTAAAATTCCATTTACAGAAAGAGAAAGAGGAAATTTCATCTACTTCAGATTGATAAAAGGGGGTAATAGGGGGAAAGTTAAGGGAAAGAATCATGATTGGATACTTGAATGGATTAATCCGGATAAAACCCCCAAATATAAACTTCTCTCTTTAAAAAAAGAAGAGCTGGAAGAGTTATTTAAATGCATGATGATGGGGGATGGAACATCCAGAAAAGATGGATATGCTTGTAATGAATTAACCTTACAAGATAAGGGGAAAATAGATTTTTTCAGGGCTCTTTGCTGCATTCTTGGAAGAAGAACTTTGATTGGATTCAAAAAAAATAACTTACAAGGATACCATTCCGACAAAAATAAAAAGTATTATAGGACTTATATTGCTGAAAGGAGTGAGTGTGATATTTATTTTGATCGCGGAGACGTCCAAAAAGAGTATTTCAAAGGGCTCGTATGGTGTCCCTTCACAAAAAACCAAACATGGATTGCAAAATCAAACGAAAAAATATTTATCACGGGAAATAGTTTTGCAACCCATCTTCTGGAAAATAATGTTGACATAAGAAAAATCCAGGAGCTGCTAGGTCATAGAGATCTCAATACCACCCAAAGATATGCTCATGTCAGTCAAGAAGAATTAAAGAAAATCAAGAGTCCGTTTGATAATTTATAATTTAATCATCTCTGGGAATTGTGTCTATGCGTTTATGGGCCCTTCTCAAACTGAAAATCCCTGCCCCATAACAAACAACTGTTGCCAAAACCATTGCTCCAAGATTAAAATAATCGCCAAAACCTGGACTTGGGAGATCTGCAAATCTTTTATATAATAAAAGATCCATTGGCGTTACCAATCCTCCAAGACCAAGAAGAGTTCCTCCCGTAGTTATATCATATTTTATTCTCCATTTATACATTCTTTCTTGTATTCTCGGCTCTCTTCCAGCAATTTTCTCAATGTCAGATTCACCCTCGCCAGGAAATTCAAAACTTAATAATCCTCGTGATTCTGTCATAATTAAGATATTACCTCTCTATTTTTAAGAATTATTGTGGTAAGAAACCAAAAGTCCTTTAGATAGATTATAAAAATATAAATTGCTGGTAAACCAAAAAGAGTAAAATTGAAAGTTGATTTAACTAAATATAATTCTAAATGCAAAATTGGTTCATTAATCTGCAACAGTTAAATTTGATAACCAAACCTAATTAAATGTTTTATGGGATAGTTTTGGAAGTTAAGTTGATTATTAAAAAATCATCAAGAAAAAATAATCTGTCCTGTTATAGCCTCTTTGCTTTCCCAAATTTCCTCTTCATCCAACCCGCCTTCATCTGTTTTCTCTTCACCCTCTTCCTGTTCTTCACCTTCTCTCATCATTGAAAAGAACTTTTTGAACAAGTCTTTTACATCTCCCCCTGCTTCCTCAGGAGTGAATCTTGCAGAGTTCATTATGCTTCTCATCTTGAAATACATCTTAATTCCATTAACGGCATCTTTCATTTTTTGTAAGGGCTGTATTTTTCTGTCCCAAGGAGGTCTCTCGGTCATCTGCCCCCTCATTTCTTTTTCCTGTTCATAAATAAGTTCATAAATCTGCTGGAAATCAATTTCAACCAAGACATCCTGGGAAACAACTTCTTCAGGAAGCATGGGCTCTAATTTCAAGATTTCTTCTTCATTAACTTGCGCATAGAGATTAAATACAATATCTTCTCCTTCTTTAAATTGAACAACAACATCTGCATTTCCATCATACTTATTGGCAACATCCCTTATTTTTTCCATGAATTTTTCATCCTGTTTAAGCAACCCCCTTTCTTCATCTGTTAATCCTCCCTCATTTTTCATTTTCACTTTTTCCTCAGGAGGACCTGGAAATTCGTGATTTTTCATGGCTTTTTTCATTTCATATTTAATAAACTCCTTAGGCGGAAAAACCCATAATTTCATATAAGGAGAAATAATAATAACCGGCTCATCCAGTCCCTGAATATTAACCTCTTTTGCCTCTTCCCAATATTCTAAGCTTCCATAATCTGTTTTATAGTCTATTTCTATTAAATTGTAATCCATAACATCTTTTATATCATTCTTATCAAGGCATTTCATTCTGAATGCAATCTCTCTCTGATTGTCAACATTTTTCCAGTAAAGTTCAAAAATTCCCGAAATAGCTTGCTCCCAGTTTTCAGCCGAGTTAGCAAGATAGTCTTCAAAGAACCATTTTGCAAACTCCTGATTAAATCCTTTTTCAAACTCCTCTCTCTGCTTTATTAGATTTTCCAGTTCAGATTTGCACCATTCTGCGCTTCCTCCTGAATAATATTTTTGTTTTATTGGCTGTATTTTTTCAAAAGGATCTCCCCATCCCCCAAACCAGATAAATCCCTCTGTTCTTCCTTTTACAGTTCTGCAGCTTCCTCCTGCTTCAAATCCTCCTTTTTCTTCTTTATTTTCCTGATTTTCAAACTCTTTCCACCAATCTCCTCCAAGCATGCACTTATCAATACAAACGTCTTCTGCAACACAGGAAGATTCGCATTTTCTCTGTTCTTCATTTAAATCACACTGCAGTTCTTCTCCGCAGCTTTCTCTGATGCATTTTTCAACACATGGCCTAGCGCAATCATTTTCGCATCTTTCCCTGTTTTCTGTTTCCCTTCTTTCTTCATCTTCCCCTTCTCTCTGTTCTTCATAGAAATTATTTGGTTCTTCTATTCTCTCTCCAATTTCCCTTGTTTCAGCCCCTGCACCTTCTCCAACCCCACCTGTTTCTGTAGCCCCAATATCTCCTGCTGATTCTTCCACACTTCCAGTATTTCCCTCTTCACCTTCAAATCCTGTTATCGCCTTTCCTGTAATTTTATTTCCTAAAAATAATGCCCTAAAAAATGCAAAAATAGTTTCTCCAGTAATGCTTTCCTCAGGTTCTTCCTGATTTTCCTGGCCTGGCTCTCCAGTTACTTCTCCAGCCCCTGTTTCAGTTTCTCCACTTTCTCCAACTTCTCCTGTTTCTTCCTGATTCTCCTGATCTGACTCTCCAGTTACTTCTTCAGCATTGGTTGTTTCTTCTATAGCTTCTATTTTTTCAGGTATTGTGACGCATTGCCCGTTACTGCAAACATCATTTACTCCCCCACAATCTGACGCGGTTGTGCATTGATCCCCCACAATACTTTCTTCTGCAACTTCTTCAGTTCCTGTACTTGCCCCAGAACACATTAATCCTGTAGATGTCCATAATTTGTTTGAACAAATTTCAGAGATTATGCTTTCTTCTGATTCACAGCTCAGGGTTTTTTGCTCTCCGTCTGCACACTCGGCCTCTTTGCACTCAACTAACTCTTTGACTCTGCATTTTCCCTCAACACACTCCCCATTTCCACACAAAAATTTGCAGTCTTCATCTAAATTACATACCTGTTCTTCAACACAGGTCGGCGCTAAAGGACAACCATTCTCATCTTTACCTGAAAAAATAACTTTTCCCTGGCAGCTTAAAGGAGGATGAACAGGGCATAAAGAGCAGTCTTCAGAGCAGCTTTCAGATGTTTCACCTTCTTCACAGAGATGATTCCCGCAGACAGCATTCTTTGTAATTATTATTTCTTCTTTTGCTTTGCACTCTCCGGCAATGCAATAAAAGTCAACTTCAACTTCCCTGGTTTCATTTCCTTCAGTTACAATGGTTAACCCCCTCCCGCAAATTTTTCCTCCGCATTGGTTATCACCACAGTCAATTTCTTCATTTTGGTTGTCGTCTATATTATTATTGCAGATTTCTTCCCCCCTCTCTCTGAAAAGCTCAATCAGCCTTTTTTTAAACTCTGTTTGTATGAAAGAATATTCTTTTTTCTCATAGCCCGAGAATAATCCCTGATAAAACTGCTTTCTTTCTTCGTAATTTATTTTCATGAGCTCCTTGGCCTTTTTTCTTCTTTCCTGCTCCTGTTTTATCCACCCATAATCCTGATTAAATTCTATCCTCTCCTGTTCAGTCATACCTTCTATCTGCGACTCAAACATTTTATTAACCTCTTCCCAAACATTATTCGCTTTTTGATTCCACGCATCATTAACTGCCCAGATTTTTTGTTTTATTCTGTTTGCTTCCCCCCAGTTTTTCTCCTCTGCAACTCTTTTATAAGAATCTAAAAGGCTTGTTATTTCAGATTTAAAATAATCAGAATCTTTATCCCTGAACTGCTCAGGAGAGATTATATATGAACTTTCATCCATCTTTCCCATAGCTCCTCTTGTTTCTGCCCAGAGGTCCAGATTTATCCAATTCCACTCGCACTCATCACACATTTCAAGTCTTGCAATAATCTCAAAATCTTCTCCGCTGTAAAAACTGATTTCCTGGACAATTAAATTCTGAACAGGCATTTGATTTTCACTCCCAAAAACACCTGTCATTAAATCTTCACATTTTCCAGGATTCTGTCTGAAATAGCTTTCGAATGTTTTTTCTGCATTTACAGTTTCTTTGGCCAAAATCTCCGCATTTTCCTGAGAAGAATCTGAGCTAAAAACCTCTGCCAAATTCTTGATTTCGTCTATTTTTCCCCCGATATCTGGCTGTTCCTCAGATTTTTTGAATTCTATCCAGAAATTAAGCCTGTAAATCAAATCTCCCTCTTTGATTTCGCTTAAAGGATTTTCTTCTTCATTAAAATTCCTTTTTGTAAATATTGAAGGCCAGGCATCCAATGTTATTCTTATCTTTTTTCCGTCAAATATTATTTTCTTCCATACAGGAACAGCGATGTCTAATTTTTTATCATGCTCTTCTCCTTCAACCCAAACCCATTTTGTTTCCTCTATAGGCTCTCCTAAAACCTCCCTTATTTTATCCTGTTTTAAAACGCCCCCCATATCTTTTTCAGCTGCCCCAAGAAATTCATTTAAATTCTGCCTTGATTCAGAGATATAAACCAGGAGCTTTACATAATTTATATTTCCGGTTTCATACTCCTGCGCATAATAAGTGATTTTTTTAATTTCAGAATCAACAGAATCAGCAGCAATATTGCCAATCAAAAACAAACCCACAATTAAAATTAAAAAAACAAGCCACCCTTTCACCATGTATTATATAAGAAAAGGCAATTTTTAACTTTTTCTATGCCAACTCCTTCTCATTCCAAGCTTTCACACATCTTTCATTAGCCAGGAATTGTTTGATAAAGTAAGGGAGAAGCTCTAAATTTAGCCATATCGAAAAATATATAAAGGTATATCAATTGATACATCTATAAATCATTCAATAAAATCAAAATGGAACTGGAAATAAGAAAAACTGGCGCAGCAAGATACCCTAGACTAGATACTATCTTGATGATAGAAGACTTCATTAAAGAAAATGATGGAGAATATAAGAAAAAACAATTATGGGATAACCTTCCTAAGAAAATGATGTACCAAACATTTAGTATAGCTCTTGATTATCTTTTAGTTTCCGGAAAGATTTCAGTGGATACAGAAGGAAAAATCGGTTGGATATTCTACCCTAAGGAAGCCAACGAGCGATTAAAGAATGCACATTTGATTTGGAGGCCTAAAAAATGAAACCGGGTGAAGTTCAATTTGCAAATGAAAAGATAAAAAATGCCTTTGAAAATCTGGATGATTTAAGTTTAAAAAAATTCTTAGAAAGAGCCTTTGAAGATATTAGATCAAATCCTTTTTGTGGCATTCAAATTCCCAAGAGGCAGATTCCAAAAGATTATATCAGGAAATTTGATATACACAACGTTTGGAAGTACAATCTTCCAAATTCCTGGAGGCTAATTTACTCGATAAAGGGTGGTGAATTGATTATAATTAGCATTATCCTTGAATGGATGGATCATAAAGAATATGAAAGAAGATTTGGATACTGAACCCGAGTTAAGGCCAGAATTCATAGAAGAAATGAAGAAAATACAAAAACAGAAGTCTCTTAAAATTACTGGCTGGAACAAACATTTTAACTTACCAGAAAGTAATTAATTCTTATTCTTTATTACGCCAGCCCCTCACAAACTCTTCCATCGCCGTCATTATCCAAACCCCAGACATCTCCCGCTCCTTGGTTCTTGCAATAATCAAATGCAATCTGAGCTTCTGTTTGTGTCGTGAAGTTAGCACAATTATAAACATCCCGAGTGCAATCATAAAGAGAATTATTGTTAATACCTAAACCCCCGACGTTGTTATTATCATTAACATTATTTCCCTGATTCAATAAATCATTTACCCTTTCTTTTATTAGATTAAGAGGATCCAAGATAAAAAACACGATTATGAATCCGAGAATTAAAATTCCTAGTGTCCATAATATAACTTTCGGCCAGTTTATTATTCTCGGCCTGTCTGCCGGAATGTATTGATAGGGATTGTGTGTGGACATTTTTTATACAAGTGCAATTTTTTTCATGCCTTCTTTAATTATTTTAAGTTCTTTTGTTGAAGCAACCCATATTCTTTGGATGCTAGTGCTAAAGTAAGAGTGAGCAATTAATTCCCTAAAATGAGCCATGGCCAACCAAGGAACTTGTTTATTTTTATCCTTTAAAGAACGAGGGATATTTTTGCTGGCTTCACCAATAATCTCCAATCTTCTTATGACAGCATCCTGTATTAATTTATTTTTCTTAAACCCCTCTTCTGAAACATTTTTTAGATATTCTTCTATCTGGATAATACATTCTCTAATGTCATTTATGTATAATTTGTAATCTCTTTTCATGATAAAATAGAAATTTCGTCTCTGATTATATTCTCTCTTATTTCCGGCCTTATTGTATCATACTCAACTAAATCAATTTTTTTCCCCAATAATTCCTGAATAGCTATCTTCAATCCGATAAACTCAACCAACCCAACCTTATCATTTATTTCAATAAGAATATCTACGTCGCTTTTCCTGTCTTGCTCTCCTCTAGCATAACTCCCAAAAATCCCTGCTCTGGTAACCTTATTTTGCTTTAAAATAGGGACTAGTTTTCTTTTTATTTCCTCTAACTCCTGTTTTTTACCTATGGCTTTATTCATAACCTTACCCATAGATTCTCGAAATCTCCTAAGTTTTTAAGGATTTCTTATGTGGTTTTCGGCCAGTTTATTGTCTTTGGCCTGTCTACCGGAATATATTGATAGGGGTTGTGGGAGGGCATTTTAGAAAAAAGGTAAGAAGGATATTTAATGGTTTTGGGTTTGAGCTCATTATACAAATCCTTTAAAATTATATTAATCTTATTATAATATGAAAATCAAAGATCTTCCAAATTCTTCAAGACCAAGAGAACGTTTTCTGAAATATGGACCAGAAACATTAAGTGATGCCGAACTTTTTGCAATACTTCTA
>CAZGUQ010000017.1:0-10156 GCA_964529375.1 Candidatus Woesearchaeota archaeon | reverse complement strand
TCAATGGTAGAATGCGCGGTTGTGGTCCGTGAGACGAGAGTTCGATTCTCTCCTTCCGCCCTGAAATCGAGAATCGAACAAAGGAGGAAAAATGGAACCAGTTAAAGGATTTCGTGATTTCTCTGGTAAAGAAGCAGAGAAGAGAGCAGAAATTATGAGATTGATAGCTGGGACTTTTGAAAAATACGGATTTGAAACAGTTGAAACACCAATAATTGAATCTGAAGAATTTGTAGTGGGTGAGAATAAATATGATGAAGCTGTTCGAGATGTTTTCAGGCTTCAGGACAGAGGAAAGAGAAAACTTGCTCTAAGATACGAGTTTACATTCCAATTGAAAAGACTTGCCAAAAATAAAAAACTTCCTTATAAAAGATATCAAATAGGATATAATTTCAGGGATGAGCCTGTAAGAGAAGGACGAACAAGACAATTCGTTCAGTGCGATGCAGACATTGTTGGCTCAACAACAAAAGATGAAGCAGAAACCCTCGCTATGGCTTCGGAAATTTTAGAAAATCTGGGAATTGAATTCACTATTTTAATAAATAATAGGAAATTATTAAATGAAATTCTCGATGATTTGAAGATAAAGAAAAATAGAGAGCAGGTTCTGCGTGAACTCGATAAGATTGGTAAACAAACACAACAAGAAACACAGAATGCTCTTTCTAAATTAGGTGCGAGAAACTTGCTTGAAGCAATAAATCGGGGTGAAAGGTATTTTGTTAAATTTGATTCTTACAAAGAAGTAGTTAGTTTAATGGATTATTGCAAAACATACGGGGTGAAAGTTAAATTTGCGCCATCATTGGTCAGGGGGCTGTCTTATTATAATGGAACTGTTATAGAATTCTGGTCTAAAAATCTTGGAGTTTCAATTTGCGGAGGGGGGAGCTATCTTGTAAATGGAATCCAGTCAACAGGAATATCTTTGGGTCTTGAGCCGCTGATGGTCTTGGAAAAATTCAAGAAAGAAAAAGAAAAAACTCTTGTCATTTCTCTTGAACAGGATAAGGAAGCTATAAAATTAGCAAATAAATTAAGAGTTAGGGGCGAAATTGTTGGATTATATTACGGAAAGCCATCGAGGGCTTTAGATTATGCAAATTCTTATGGATTTCAGAAAGTTGTTTTTGTCGGAAAAAAAGAAGTCAAGGCAAAGAAATTTAAGGTTAAGGATATGAGGACGGGGAAGGAATCTGTATTAAAAATCTAAATCAGGGCCTGTGGTTCAGTGGTAGAATATTTCCATGGCATGGAAGGGGCTCGAGTTCGATTCTCGACAGGTCCATTTTTAGTAATAATACAATAAAAAAGAAGAAGAGTAACGGGAAACGTATCTTAGCGGGTAATAATTATTGTAATCACATTAAGTATATAAATATTCTTTGATTGAATAAATAACTAAGAATGCTGAGGTGATAAATCTCAGCGAAAAAGTAGGCTAATGGTAAGCCATTCCTCACGAATTATATTCTTTATAGCTCCTACAACTATATAAACATTTCTGCTTATAGTTATGTTAAGCCAGTATTGTTAATTTTTTAATTGCTAAAAAGTAATTTAAAAATTCTTCTCATTCAACCTCAACTTCCATCTTCCAGCTATGGTCTTCGCCTGTGAAGTCGGCGCCTGTGACTTTTAAAGGGCGCTTGAATAAAGGGCAATCAAGAACAAAACTCTCGGCTGGGGCGCCACCGCGCTATTTTATTGTTATGGTCTGCAGAAATGCACAACAATCTCCTTATTCCTGACTTCCGGATGAAACAAAACAGCATAGAAATTGCCTTTGCGAAAAACATCTGGCAAAACATGAAACTGATGAAGGTGGTAAACTTGCTTTTTTCCTTTAATGCCTAAGAATTCAGATTTTATATCAATTTCTTTTAGCCCAATCTGTTCCTGCTTCTTTAATTTATAGCCGAGCAGCAAGCCAATTATGTGTGAGCCGCCGCAGATTCCAAGAACTGGCTTGTTAAATGTAAGAAGAAAACTGAGTTTGTTAATATGTTTTAAGAATTCATTATCCTTAAGAGAAGTGCCGCAGATTATTATTTTATCGGCGTTGTTAATGCCATGCTGGCTTATATCTAAGTAATGTCTTATGTTAAAATTTATCCCCGCTTTTTTCAAGATATCAGCTATTGGGCGTACGAATTCTCTGGTATGCAATGACTCTTTGCAGATATTAATTAGGAGTATCATTATAATTTCAGAAAGAGATATT
This sequence comes from Candidatus Woesearchaeota archaeon, assembly GCA_964529375.1. Lineage (GTDB taxonomy): Archaea > Nanobdellota > Nanobdellia > Pacearchaeales > GW2011-AR1 > ASMP01. The sequence goes on along the minus strand of CAZGUQ010000017.1, from coordinate 7,926 downwards.
TTATAAATATATAAAAGTTTCTAATTCTCCACCAAAGAAGGATTTAAATAGTTTATTACCTTTAATTAATTATGGATAACACTTATTATCATGAATTAGATAAATACCTTAAAAATTCTCCTAATATATTAGAAGTTAATTGGTTTGATTTGCCTTTAACGACTTATTTATTATTAAAAGGTTCAGATAGATTAATAACAATAAAAAAATTAATAGAAAATTATGGAAAAGATAAAAAGTTAAATGAGAAAATTCAGGGTATAAAAACATCTGTTAAATATGGGATTTTAAATGTAAGCTTCCCCATTAATTTAAATCAAAAATCATATACAAAATTATATGCCTTAATGATTTCTGAAGGATCAATTAGAACAGAATTTAGTCTAAATGTCCCAGAAAAAGAATTTCATGAAATTTTTGAAGAAAATCTTAAAAAACTAATTTCAAAAGAAATTACTATTAAAAAAGATTTTAATAAAAACTTTGAAAGATCGAGAGCTCCAGCAATAATAAGATATTTGATTCCTCTTTCGAGTCATCTTCCACGGATTTTTTTTAAAAATAAAGAATTTGCAAGAGAATACCTAAAAATTGTGTTTGAGGCTGAAGGATGCCCTATCTTTAATCTAAAAAAACATAAAAAATATATCAAATTGTCAAGAAATAGTGACGCATCAAAATTATTTATAAAAGAAAAAACCCTGCCTGAAGAAAAAAGAATATTTATTAATAGAATAAAGCAAGATTATCCGATACAATACATAAAACTTCTTAAGAAACCAGATTATCTAATTCTGGGGGAGCATCTTTTATTAAAGCATTGGTTCAACACCGATTCCCTCCTAAAATTGGAAAATGTTCGATTGAATAAGTTAGGGAATAGAAAGGGAAAAATAAGTGCAAAATGGGTTCTTTATATTTATAGTGGAGAGGATTTAGAAAAATTCAATGAAGAAATAGGATTTATATCAACATCCAAACAAGAAAAATGTAAGGAGATGTTGGAAAAAATTCCCTCTAGAAAAAAACAATATACGGCATTGAAAATAATGAAAGATATCCAAAAAAGAGGCGTGTTCTCTACAAAAGAGTTCAATAAAAAAATGAAAATAATGGGATATACCTCACCCCAAAAATTCTTATGGGATTACTGGAGAAATAAAAGAATAATTAAAAGGGTAAAAAGAGGCCGATACAAATTAGTTAAAAGATTACCATAAATCCAATTCCATTCTCCAACTATTATCCTCTCCCGTGAATGTTGCTCCTCTTACCCTCAGGGGTTTATTAAACATCGGGCATTCTAGGACAAAGGTCTCAAATTCTCCACCTTCTGCTGCAGGATTGATTTCATATTTCTCCTTGAGAATTTTCATTTCGTCTATGAACTTGCTGTCAATTTCTCTTCCAAGCCACGAGCCATTAAGAGGATATGCGGCAACAGCAGTAATCACAACGCGGAAATTTTCTTTCAAGAGCTCATGAAGAAGCTCGATCTGGTCTTTTTGCCACAGCGGATTAAAGCATTCCAAGCCGAGCCTGTTGCAGATTTTTTGAATGCGGGAAGTCTGGTAAACAGATTCAACAGCTCCTGTAACAATTCCCTGAATTTTGTATTCTTTCTTTGCTTTCTTAATAGCATTTTCCAAATCTTTCAGTTCTTTTTCTTTTATTCCTTTTGTTTCGCTGGTTAGGAGAGGAATTCCCATAACTTCTGCCTGTTTCTCTGTCTTTTTTATCGAAGGCGTATGAAACATATAGCTATCTGGATTTTTTGAATGAAGAGTTATAAGACAAGCCATTTCATGGCCTTGCTTTTTTGCAAGCCATGTTGCCATTGTGGAATCTTTTCCCCCGGAGAAGAGAACGCCAAGTTTCATTTAAGAAAGAGGGGGTTTGGCTTTTTAAGGTGTTTTGTGATAAGATGTATACAACGAGAAATAATTATAATAAGAAGGATGTTTAGAGTTAGATATTGGAATAAGGGCTAAGGTTAAATATACATTGGATAATTTTATAAACATAACAGCAAAGTTATTTTGATGTTAGAGTCTCTTTTTTATGTCAAGGAAGCTTTAGGAATTAATGGAAGGCCAATTAGAGTCTATAAATTTAGAACTATGGAAATTGGAGCAGATAATCACCTAGAAGAGACCCTGGGCAGCGGGCTTAACCATTATGGGAAACCAAACAGAGATGAGAGAATAACAAGAATTGGAAGATTTTTACGCCGATATTGGTTAGATGAAATTCCCCAAATATATAATACAGTAAGAGGTGATTTAAAATTGGTAGGTGTTAGGCCAATGAGCGAAAAATCCTGGGAGAGATACCCAAGAGATATAAAAAATAAGGCTTTAAAAGAAAAACCTGGTTTGCTGGGCGTGGGAAGCCAGCATTCGCACAACGATGAAACTTTTAATCTTCATCTTGATGTAATAAGTCGTTATTTGGAAGATAGGGAAACTAAAAAACCCTCCTCTGATTTAAACCAATTTTTTTATATTTTGTCTAATATACTCTTTAGGGGCGTAAGGAGCAGTTAATCAACTAATTCTCCGAGCGGATTCTCAAACTTTTCACTGATTTTTTCAAGGCGCTCTTTTTGTTCATTGTTAAGGTTTTCATGTTCTTCGACTTCTTCCTGAATTTCTGCCTTTAGATCTGCAAATGGGTCAGGGTTATGCCTAAAATATGTTTCATTAAGCCATATGTGGAAATCTTCAAAATGCTGTTGCTGTTCAAGCCAGATTTTTTTCTGATTATCAAGATGAAGCAGGCCAGAGAAAGAGATTATTTTTTCGTCTTTGTCGCTTCCTATGAACTCTGTAAAGGAAATTTTCTTCATCTTTTCCTCGTCTTTGAGAAGGCCAAAAAGGCGCTCGTAAATTTCCCTTATCTTGTTCTTTATGCTGAATTTCTTTTTTGGAAGGGAAATATCCGCTTCCCTAAGGGCATTTTTGTTTGTTATTTCCTTCTTGATTCTTCTGTTTTCTGTGGCAATTGCTTTGTTTAAGGATTCCATTAATTCCTGTAGGGTCACACGGCGGAATCTTGGCATAGGGCTCTTAGGAATTAATTCAGGCACAAATTCATCGAAATCTATTTTTTCCAATTCATATTTCTTTTCCTCTTTTTTTCCGAAAAGGATTTCATCTATGCTTCTTATGTACTTATTAAGGAGAATCTCTGATTTAATTCGAAGAAGAAGTGCTGCGGCAAGCAGAACCTTGCTGGAAACAAAGAAGTCAGCCTCTTCCAGGTTTTCTATTTTTTTCAAGTATCCATCTGTCAGAACTGTAATATTCACATCCCACGGATCTAGTTGCTCTGTATTAATCAAATCATAGATTATCTCCCGCCAGCCAATTTCCCTGCTGAACAAAATATCGTGAAGCTGTTCTTGCTTTACTGAAGAAACAGAAGACTCTTCCATGATGTCTCTAATAATATCAAACTTATAAATTCTTTTAATCCTTTGTAGTACCTAATTATATCCCTATGTAGTGCCTACATAAAGGATGCGATATTCAAATAGTATTCATTTAATAGTTTCTAAAAGAAAATTTTTCACCCCTTTAACAGAATTATCGGCTGTCATTTTTGAAGAGTAACAGGAACGAAAGATTTAAATATAGGCATAAACTAGGTATTTTATCACCTCTTTTTCCCAGGAGAAGCTTCAGGTCACACTAATTTAAGAGGTCTGAAGCGACTCCCAGGGTTCATAATCATTTAATAAAAAAGTGATAAAGCAGGCTTATTAAGGCTTCAATTATTTTTGATTTTCTTGCCTGCTCGATTATTCTTATTCAATAAAATCCACAATATTATTAGTATCAACAGAATGGTTGCAAGTATTTTTATCAGTGAAAAATTCGGCCAGTAGCACCAAATCCCGCCTATTTTTGAACAAAGAAGAGGTATCATTTATTATTTTAATAAAAATAACTCGCCATAATTAATTTAGCTACTTCATTTTAATACTGATAACATATTATGATTTAAATATTTATAATCTATTAAATTTACTCTTTACTTGCAATTTTTTATAAAAATTATTCTTTCTTCTCTTTGCTCATAAATTCCGAGTAATGACACTTTCCACAATAAACGCGATCTTTTGCTGTCATAAGAAAAATGCCTGGCCCGCACCTTGGGCAGAAACGCTCTCTTGTAACAGAATCCCCATTAATTTTGTATTTGGTATATTTCTTGCTGGTTGGCTTGTTTTTATGCGGTTTTTTCCCTTTCTTTTCTCCCTTTGCCATTTGTTGTTAAGTTGTCTGCTTCGCAGAATTTAATTTTAAGTTGTTAATATGTGAACTTTTAATAATATATTCATCCTAGAATTTTTTCTATTAAAATCAATTTTATTTAACATTTTTATTAAGCGACAGCCACCACTGTTTTCTCTTTTCCTTCTTTCTTTAACTCGGCATCGCCAGGACGAGTTTCTTTCTTTTTCTTTAGTTCAACAGAATTCTTAATTTCTTCTGAGACATAAATGTTTGCTTCTACTGCAAAACTCTTGACTCCAAAATTTCCCCTTATCCCTTTTATTTTTACATTTTCCACAGGAACAGAAAACTTTTTTGAAAGGAGCTCAAGAACATGACTTCTGCTGGGAGTTATTTCAGAATCCAAGGCAGCTCTTATCTCCTTTCTTCCAAAAAGTGCATTGTCTTTTTCCTCTAGAATCTTTAATGTCATTTTAATATATTATTTATTATCTTGTTTTGATTGCATAATTGCCCTTGTCTTTTAGATTAAGCTTCTTTGCTATTTCTGACTTTTCAGAATTTAGAACATGGATTCTACCCTTGAATCCTTCTGTATGTTCTTTTGAACCGCATCTCGGACATTTTTCTCCTGATTCATAAATCGTGTTGCAAACCTTGCATGCTTTTTGTTTCATTTTATCTTAGTATCCCCTTTGTTACTAAAATTTCTATCCCGGGATTATCTATCATAACCTCTTGTTGATGTAATCTTTCTTGATTTATAAGTGCTTTATATGCATCAGGAATTTCAGCCTCAGAAACTCTTCTATTACTAAACCTTAAATTTTGATGAAAATTTTGTCCAAAATTTCTTATTGTCGTTAATAGATAATAATTTGCCATTTTATTCTTTTTTCTTTCCTCCTTTCTTGCCCTTGGGCTCCTTTTCTTCTCTTTCTGCTTTCTTTGCTTCTTTTTCCTTTCTAATAGAATCTTCTTTTATCCATTCGAGCTTTCCCAACCCCGGTTGCCTCATTGTCAATCCAATTTTAGGCTCATCGCCTTTATGTGAGATTGCAACAACTCTGGCCAGACAAAGATCTCCCTGTTTGAGGATTTTTTTGCTTGCTTTTCCAGTCAGGGCATTTGTCTTGCTAAAGCTTACATAATCTTCCATTGTTTGGCTTATGTGAATCATTCCTCGCATAACACCCATATCTATAAACGCCCCGAAATTAGCAATCTCTGCAATTGTTCCATAAACAAGTTCGTGAAGTTCTGGCTTCCATACAAGAAGAGTGAATGTTGAATTGTAATATGCTGCGCCGTCTCCCGGAATCAGAATACCTTCTCCAACCCTGGCAACAGAGACTACAGAGACAACTTTTCCAAGTTCCTTGTCATAATAATCTGCATAAGTTTCTCTTAGCTGCTTTTCCACAGCTTCTATCGTCGGAATTCCGAATAGCTTTGGCTCTACTCTTATATAATCTTCAACTTCTGTAAGATAGAACATTTTTATCTGTGAGAAATAGTAAAAAATGGTTTTTAAAGGTTACTTAGGGCGTTGAGAGAAAGATTATTGTATATCAAATAATCTCCAGCTTCTTCCTTCCCCTTATTATCATCTTCTTGTTTTTTATCTTCTTTTGCAGTTCACGGTCAAGTGTTGCAACAATTGCCTTTGGATTTTTTCTGGCGAAGTTTATTATGGCTGAATCTGCGTCTTTTCCAGGCATTTTTATTAAAGTAAATTTGTTTTTTTCAAGGATATTCAATGCAAGTTGCGCTCCAAGCCCCATAAGTTCATCTATTACCTGGTCTGGGATTACTATTTGAAAGCCCTCGTGTTGAAACCAAAGGAAGAAATCTATCTTCTGCCTTATGCTTGTAAGAATGAAACTAGTATCTAAAATCACCTGGCGCATATTTTATCTTATGCTTTTTAATATATAAATTCTTTTAAAGCAATTAAATATAAAATTATTATGAAAGGCGGACAACAAACATATCCTGAGGTTTACTCTATAGAATTTGATAAAAATTATCCTAGTCTCGTAAGCCAGCAAAATCCAAATGGAAAAGGAACTGAAGGGATTTATTTTGTTTCAACAAAAGAGGGGATAAGAATATTTATAAGATATATGGATAAACAGCCAAATGAGTTTGACGAAGTTAAGCCATCTCCTTTAAGTTCCCCGTGGAGCTGGAATCATGTTGAAGATGCTCGTTTTTTCAAATTATCCGATGAAAGATTAAGGGAATTAATGGAAGATAAAGGATTAGCAAGAATTCTGGAGCACGCTTAATATTGATTAACTTTTTTAATATATAAATTCTTTTAAATGATGATATAATAAAATAATGATGACAAGAAATCTCCATGATTTATTCGGCAAAGGGAAAGCGGTTATTGGAATGATTCATTTGGCTGGCAAGGGAAGAAGAGAGAAAATCGACAGAGCATTGGATGAAATAGCACTGTATAAAGATGAAGGGCTTGCTGGTGCTATAATAGAAGATTACCATGGAGACATGGACGATTTAAAGGCCACATTAGAAATGATTAATTGGAGAAGCACCAGAATAATAATTGGGGTAAATGCGTTGAGAAGCACTCGGCACACATTTGAGCTTGCCCACAATTATGGGGCGAGATTTGTTCAGGTTGATAGTGTCCAAACAAGGGATTTGGATGTGGAAAGATATATAGAATTCAGAGAAAAATATTCTGATATAGTAGTTCTGGGCGGTGTTAGATTTAAATACACAAGGCAAACGGGAAATACTCTAGAAAAGGATTTGGTTGAAGCAATGCCTAGATGTGATGCTATTGTCACGACAGGAGAAGGAACAGGAATTGAAACGCCTTTAGAAAAATTGCAGGAATTCAGACAATCTTTAAGCTGGCTTGGGGGATTTCCTTTAATTTCAGGCGCAGGGGTAACTGCAGATAATGTTAGAGAACAAATGAAAATTTGTGATGCGGTAATAGTTGGGAGTTACTTTAAAAATGGAAACACAGAGAATGAAGTTTATAGGGAGAATGTTTCTAAGTTAATGAATGCTGTAAGAAGTATACAATCTTAACATTTATTAATTGATTTTTCTTATTTTGTTTATGCAGGAAAGAGAAAACATTCTAAGGATTTTTCAGGAAGCAAAAAAGGCTTTTGAAGAGGGAGACAGCGCAAAGCTAAAAAGCTTAAGCAACCAAACAAACAACACTGCTGCATTAACGCAAGATCCTGATAATATCGCGGTTGCGGTAATTGTTTACACCTTAAGCAAAATAATAGAAAGAGAAGATTATAAAAAGTTGCCAGGATGGAACAAATTCTACAAAATCCATCTAGATTCTATAGATAAAAAAATTAATGCTTTGAAGAGGGGAGATGATGAAGCCTTCAGAAGAGAACTTGTTAGAATAAGAAAAGCAATGGAATCTCTCTCTGGCAGATTAAAAACCTACATTCAGGATGTTTTCAGGAAAGCAAGCATAAACAAGGCATCAAAATTATATGAACATGGAATTTCCATGGAAAAAACCGCAAGCCTTCTGGGAATAACTCTTTTCGAGCTTGCGAGCTATGCAGGACAAAAAGAAGATATAAATGTCCTGCAGACAAAAACAATAGATTTAAAATCAAGAATTAAACTTGCAATGGAGATGTTTGAATGAATAAGGCAAATATAAACAAAG
>CAZGUQ010000016.1:0-10591 GCA_964529375.1 Candidatus Woesearchaeota archaeon | reverse complement strand
CTTCTTACTAAGTAACTTATTAACTAACTAATTTATTAAGAAACATTTATATATTTATGAATTTTTGATATTCAAATTAGAGGTGCGGATGAAAAAGTATTTGCTTCTTATAGAAGATGAAAAGCTCTGGGAAAAATTCAAAGAGAGCACAACAAAAGACATTAATACAGAGATAATTGAACTGATAAAGAAGAAAACAGAAGGGGTGAAGAAAAATGGAAAGTAAAAAAGAGGGAAATAAAAAGGGGCAAGTAACTATTTTTATAATAATTGCGATTGCCATTTTGGCAATTGTTGCTGCATATTTGCTTTTAAGCGGTACTTTAAGAATACAAGGAATTCCGGCCAACATTCAACCTGCTTATACAAGTTTTTTGACATGCTTGGAAGAAGATACTGAAACAGGAATAAATATACTTGAATCTCAGGGAGGTTATATAGAACTGCCTGAATTTGTCCCGGGTTCTGCACATATGCCGTTTTCCTCTCAGCTTAGCCTTGTAGGAAATCCTATTCCTTATTGGTATTATGTTTCTGGGAATGGAATTCAGAAAGAACAAGTTCCAGCAAAGTCTGAAATTGAGGAGCAACTTTCTGCCTTCGTTGAAGAAAGAATAAGAGACTGCAGCCTTAATAATTACTACGAAGAAGATTTTGAAATAAGTCTTGGAGAGCCAAAAGCCAAGATAAATATCAAAGAAAATGAAGTTGTTGTAACCTTAGACATGCCCATAACGATTGAAAAAGAAAATGATACAGCTCTTATAAGAAATCATAAAATAACTGTCAATTCAAGACTTGGAAAGCTCTATGATTCTGCAAAAACAGTTTATGAAGAAGAGCAAGAAAATCTTTTTCTTGAGAAATACGGCATTGATGTTTTAAGATTGTATGCTCCTGTTGACGGAGCAGAAATTACCTGTTCACCCTTAGTATGGAATGCAGACTCTGTTTTTGCAGATTTGAAAGAAGCGATTGACGCGAATACAGCTGCATTGAAAAACAAAGGCAGCCAGGAAGATTATTTTGCATTGAATCTGCCTATAGATGAAGATATAAGGTTTTTCAGCTCGGAAAACTGGCCTAATGCGTTTGAAGTTCTCCCTGCAGAAAACCAGATATTAATTTCAACACCTATCGGAAATCAGCAAGGTCTTGGAATTCTTGGGTTTTGCTATGTTCCCTATCATTTTGTTTATAATATAAAATATCCTGTTTTAATTCAGGTATATTCCGGAGAGGAATTTTTCCAGTTTCCCATGGCTGTTGTGATTCAAGGAAACAATGCCAGACAGCCGTTGAACGCAACTGCTTTCGGAGACTTGATTCCGGAATTATGCAAATACAAAAATACAGAAATTCAGATAAAGACTTATGATACAAGCTTGAATCCTGTTGATTCACTTGTTTCTTATGAATGCTTTGGAAATACCTGTATGATAGGACAAACAGAAACAGATACAGGAACGCTCAAAGAAAATTTCCCGCAATGTGCCAATGGCTATGTGATTGCAAAAGCCGATGGGTTTAAGGACACAAAGTACTTGTTTTCCACTGTTCAATCGGGAAGCCTTGATATAATAATGGACAGGACTTATGATACAAATATCCAGCTGCTTCTTGACGGGGTTTCGTATAACGGAAATGCGGTAATAACAATCTCAGGAGATTATGCAACCCAGACAATTTTTTATCCTGAGCAAAAAACAGCGAGATTAGGAGAGGGAGAGCATGAAATTCAGGCACAGATTTTCAGGAATTCAACCATAAGACTTGGAGCAACTACAAAAGAACAATGTGTTCAAGTCCCTAGAGGAATTCTTGGCGTCTTTGGCTTGACAAAAGACAAATGCTTTGAAATACAAGTTCCAGAACAGGTTATTTCCCAGGCTTTGGGAGGAGGAGGCAAACAGAATAAATATATTCTTGAATCTGATTTGGAAAAAGGAAGGACATTGGAAATAAATGTGCCAAGCCTGCCGATTCCAACTAATTTAGAAGAGGTGCAAAGCAATTATCTTGTCTTTGAACAAAGCAGCGTGGAGGCAGAGTTTGCATGAAGTATTAAATAAAAAATGAAAGAAAAAACTTAATGGTGAAGGGAAGATGATAAATAAATTAATAGATAAGAAGATAAAATGTTAATGAATAAAAAAAATAAAATTTTAATAGAAGAAGAGAGTATGCATGAGAATAATATAGCTGGTTATAGTCTTATTAACATTAAATTTATTATATTAACCTTCTTGGTTTTTGGTTTAGTGCTAATATCTTTTTCATTTATATCTGCATATTCACAATCAGCTCCTGCATATACCTTTGGGCACCAAACAGCGCCTTATACAGGAGGGCAGCTTTTTCCTCAGTTTGACAGGGCGCTTTGCGAAGCTGGCCAGGATTTTATTATTCAGATAGATCCCTTAGGATGCACTCCAAGTGTTGTAAGAAGCGATTTGCTTGAAGAGCAGGAAGTTGCTGTTCTTTGCCCTGTGTATGCAACACAATTGAATCCATTGATAGAAATAGAAAACATAAATCACATTACAATTTCCTCAAGAGATCTTCCAAGAGAAGTTTTGACAGTAGGTTATTATCCTGCAAGAGCAGCTCTTGGAAAATGGAATCCTGAAATTACAAGACCTGTATTTGACAATATAGGATATGCAAACATTGTTTTAAGAAGGCAACCAAACGAAAGTTCAATGCCTGATTTTGTTGAGGGAAACTTAACTGCAATAATGAGATATAATATAAATAATGCATTTGGAACCGGAAGAACAGTTTATTATCTTCCCCAATTAACAGATGAAGAATGGGAAAGAGACCATATTGCATATAGTTTCTGGGATGGAAGAGGTTATCTTAGATTAGAGGGCTCTGACAATGAAGGCGCATCTATAGGAATTTACTCTGACAGGGACTTTTCCGGAACAGGAAGGCAAGGAGAGAAAAGCAGAATTGCGACTTTAAACCTTGAAAAAGGAAAATCAAGCAAGGTTTTCATGCCTGGATTCAATTATTGCCTTGGAGGAATGAATGTCAAGCTTACTGGATTGGAAAATCCAGATACAAGAGCAAGAATAAGAATTGATTCAGAAGTTCTTGAAGTTGCAAAAGGAGAAAAATTCCTTGAAAATGCATGCACTATAAAAAATATAATAAAAAGGGGAATAAATCAAATAGTTGAAATATCCTGCAAGGAAGATGAGAGAACAAATAGTTTTGGATTGTTTATATCTCCAAAAGCCAGTCTTTCAATAAATGGAACAACGAAAGAATATAGTGTTGGCGACAAACTATATGAGCACGAAGACAGGACAATTTATCTTGGTTTTATAGGAAATAATGGGACTAGAAGTTCTCCAGATGATTTATATATAAGATTGATTTCAATACCGAAATCCAGAGGCGGAACAGCAACAACTTTAGATGAAAAAGATGTATTATACATGGCTGACTTTGACAAGGGGCTTTCTGGCTCTGACGTCAGGAAAAATGTTTATGCAGAGATATTGGATATTTCGCAAATTTCTCTTGCAGGTTCAAGACAAGGACTGAAGGGCTTCTTCTCTGGAAAAAGAGTTGGCTATTTGCATAATAACGCTGGAGAAAAGGAAATCTCTGGAACAAAGGTAAAAATCATAGGCTATGCGGGAATTTTTGATTCTGATTTAGAGCAAGCACCAGAAGAAGTCAGGGAAAATTATGCTAATGCAATGGAAGATTATGAAACAATAAGAGAAAGTCTTGCTTCTGAGAGATGGCCCCAAAATACAGATGAAACTACTGGAGAAAAAGCCCTTAGACAGGCAATTTCATTGGCAAACTATCTCGGGCAGAGAAGAGCAGCATTGGAATTATGCCAGGAATTTTCAGAGAATTATGAAATTGTTGCTCCAAATGTCTGCAATAGCGAATATCTTTTGTCAAACACAGAAATATCAGGACAAGGTGTTCTTGTAAATGGAAGAACACATTTAATCTCATTTGAAGGCGTGAGAGAGCCTGGCTTTGATGAATTTGGACTGGAAATTATGATAGATGGAAAAACAGAGCAACTTTCAAAAAATGAAATTTTTTACTTTGCTGAAGAACCTCTTTATTCTTACAATCCAGAACTCCCAAGCACTGCAGGAAATGTTTATTACAGGTATAATAATGATAAATGGCAGTGGTCAACTGACAGACAAAATTGGATGGATTCAAATGAATTTGTCGTAAGGGGCGGAAGAGACAATGGAGAGACTCTTCATAATAATCATGTAGATGTGGTAGAACGCTTGGAAACTCTTGATTTAGACAATGGAGCAAGCTATCTTCTTGATTTAGAAGCGAAAGACGAGACATTTAGCGAATATATACAACTTACTGGCTTGGAATCAGATACTGCAACACTTAAGGTAAATCTTTTGTCTTCAATAGCAAGTAGAATAACGCAGATTCCAACGCAAAAAATCCAGATTGGAAGAGAAGAAACTTTCAACAGCCAGCATGTATTTTCAATACAAAATATAAATCTTAAAAAAACAGCAAAAGTGACTCTTGAGCCAGAAGTTGATTATGCAAAGACAAATGCCACCTTCAACTTCAGAATTGGCATAGAAAAAAGAGGAATTCAATTAAGTCCTGAGAAGACGACAGAGAAAATAAGAAGCTTGAATAATACAATAAAAAAATTAGAGGAAATTTCAAATACTCTTGGAAGCATTGTATCCACAGGGAAAACAGTATGCGCTGCGACTGCCGGAGCATTAACACTTAAAAATTTCTTTTCAAATCTTGGAGGAAAAGGAATTGCAAGACAAAAAGCAATGAGAGACAAAAACGGCTGGTATGACCAATGCCAGAAAGAAGTCAACAGCATTGATTCTCCTTATGATGATATTGAATCCTGCCTTCTTGATAATTCTGATGAAATAGAAGCAACAGTGAATTCAATAAATGCAGCAATGGAATCTCAAAATGCGAGAATTAATGAGCTTGAAGAAGGAATTTCCACTCAAAAATTCCTTGGAGAAAAAGTTGTAGATACAGATGCTCTTGCAGAAAGATTTATTGATGATTCTGCAAATGGATTCAAAGCAGAAATTTCTTCATGCGCCAGTGGGCAAATACTTATTGGAGGAAAATCCATAAACAAAAAAGATGTTGTTTCCAGAATTAATTCAAACACAACGAGCTTTACACAGGCAAGAGATTTACAATTACAGTGCAGGCTTTTGAATTCTGAAGGAGTAACTGGAGAAATTGCAAATGCCCAGATTGACAAGATACTTGGAGAAATTTACAGCAATTCAGAGGCAGACACTCAAAGAACAACTTTTGAAACCAAATCTCAGGGAGATATCAACAATCCTGTGGCAGATTCTTATGCCGGAAAAAATCAAAAAGAAGGAATTTACAGGGGCTCGACTGCAAAAGCCGGAAATAGATTTGGACTTGCTGAAGGAACTCCTGTTCAATTAATAACATATTTTAATCAAGAATATACTTTAGAACTAGAAGGAATAAGTTCTGAGGGTTACAGAATAAAGAATATTTATGATGAATCAGCAATAAAACTTGATTTGACTAAAAATCCTGCTTTGGAAATAACAAAATTCTTTTCCAGATTCAAAATATACGATTCAAACAGCTATAAAAATGAATATTCAAATCCTCTTGTGAGATATTATGAGACAGATCCTTATCGCGGTTTGCCTGCTGTTGTTCCATTTGATGTTAAGGAAGGATGGTATGCTGCCGTGAAATCAAATCTCCCTATCTTTGGCGGATTAAGAGCTTATGATGATTCTGCAAGAGTCTCTAGCTTCTATGTTTGCAATGTTGGAAAAAATGGAAGAGAAGAATTTATAGGAGGAGATGATGACTGCAGAGGATTTGTTCCAAATGCAAATCAGCCTTTGGATTTTCCTGGATTGGATGAGGAAAAGTCAAGAGATATTGTGAATAGAGCTGTGAGGGCAATAGAATCTGCCACAGATCAATATGAAAAAGGAGATTACATAACTATAAACAACCAGAGAATAAAAGTAGGAGAGCCTGCCGCAGATATACCAGATATACAATGCGAGGATTTTATGTCTCCAACAGATTGCAATATAATGTTTAATGTCTGCGATCCCTTTATCTGTCCAAGTTCTCGATGCGACCTTGGAGGAAGTTATCCTGTGAAAGATGTTGTTCAATCTGGAATAATTGGGAGCCTGGCACTTTGCCTTCCAAATTTCCCAGAAGTTAAAATTCCTATTTGCGTTACAGGAGTAAATGCCGGAGTTGAGGCATGGACATCTGTTTGGCAATCTTATCAGCAATGCCTGCAGACAAGCCTTGATACTGGTTCCACAGTTGGAATCTGCGACGAAATCAATAGCGTTTATATGTGTGATTTCATCTGGAGGCAAGGACTGCCTATTGTAAAATACGGAGCTCCAAAAGTAATTAGCAGCATCTTAGGACAGAATGTTCGCGGGGGCGGAGAATATCTTGGAGTGCAGGATGCAATAGACAATGCAGGAAAATCTTTTGATTACTTTACCCAATATTATGCAGACGATGCCTTTAGGGCATTCAAGGCAAGATCTGCAGAAGATGTTGGAACAGAATTATGCAGAGCATATCCTTCTTTTGTCGGGCCCCAGGGAGGAAATCTTTTAGATGCTTTTACAGCCCCTGATTCTCCAAGCCAGTTTTACGGAAGATTTGAAGAAATACAATATACGACAGCAACAAATCCTCCTACCTCACAATACAAAGTTTTCTATCACATCTATGCTGGAAAAGATTATCCTGCTTACTTCCAGGTTTATCTTAGAGGCACAGGAGGTTCTTTTTACCGGGATGCTGACTTTAGAAGGCCTGTTGCTTCTGGATTTATTGCAACTGGAGATTTCAAGACAGAGACAAGAGACTTTACAGCGCCTAGTGGCTACAAGGAGCTTTGCATAGTTGTAAATGGACAAGAAGAATGCGGCTTCAAAGAAGTAACTACTGAATTTGGAATAGATTATCTTACAGAAAAATATGTTGCAGACCAGGCAAGCCAGACAGATATAACATCAGAAAAAAATTGTATTTCGGGAAGCTCGGATTCATTTACTTTATTGAATCCCAACATTCAGGCAGGAGTTGAAGAAACATTGAACCCTGCAATTTATAACAGAGGAATAATAAGGGTTTGCTCAACAGGCAATCCAGGACAAGCAACAGACAGCAAAAAAGATACAATAAATAGCAGATGGAAAGATGTTGGCTACTGCGACACAGAGAATTTAAGGTGCTGGTTGGACACATCGAGCGTGAAAGATGTCATAAAAAATACCAACATAGAAGAACAGATTTTAGGAGAGACAGAAGAAAAATATATTGATGCATTAAAATCACAGGGAAAAATACTTGCTGATTTTGATTCATTTGACAAGCAATTAAGAGAATTGCAAAGCCAAGACAGAAATTCAGAGATAATATCTGCGGTAAATGAAAATATAAACAAGGTAATCAACAACAACCAAATATCTTATTTATATCTGTTTAGGGGAAATGCTTATAGTAATTTAGCCAGATTATTATATAATTCTTTCCAGGAAAATAGGAAGCAGGAAGAAAAAACAGAAGAAAAAGAGGCAGAAGAAGAACAGACAGGAACGCAGACTCCAGATACAGAGAATCCAGAAGAAGAGCCAGAGGAATCTTATACAATTGTTGGATTGTCTGTATTAAACAACAGAAGGTCAACACAAGAAGTTTCTAATACAATTGCTCTTCTTGCTTCACAGCAGGGAATAGTCAATTCACGATGCAGAGATTACGCCCAAGATATTTTTGAATCTGCAAGAGACAACGGAATTCCAGACCCTCTTTTATTGCTTTCTTTGATGCAGCAGGAATCTGCATGCGATAAAAATGCAGTCAATGATATCTCTATTGGATTAATGCAGATAAATCAAGAAGTTCATTGCGGCAAAAATGGTTTGCCTTCAAATGCAGATGAATGCAAACAAGCCTTATTGACAAACACAGAATTAAATATAAATACAGGAGCTAAAATATTATCTGATAATTATAAAAAAGGCACTGCTGTTTACAGATGCCGGGCATTTAGCAGTGAAAATCAAAATGAGCCCTCTGTTGATGTGCAATATACGGGATGGGCATCTGCATTAAGAAGATATAATGGGCTTGGATGTGCGAATTACAGACAAGATGGCAGCGAGATTTTTGCAGACCATGGTTTTGTAGAAGAGATAAGCGAAAGATACAATAGCATGATTTCTGGAGAAGCCTGATTTTTTTAAAATGAGGGAAGAAGGATTCGAACCTTCGCAGGCACTAAGTTATTACTGCCCAAAAGGTAAAAAATAAAGTGTATTTTACTGCCCAAAAGGTAAAAAATAATTAATAAATCGACGATAAATTATCCTGTCTCTTACTGCCCAAAAGGTAAAATTTATAAATCTTTAAATCTTATAATCCTATGAGCTATTTGGAGAAAAAGAAACTAAACGGAAAAACCCACCTTTATTTTGTAAAAAAAGTATCCTATATGAGAAAATCTCTAATAATAAAGAGGTATATAGGATCGGGTTCTTTGGCGATAAACAAAGAAAAATACATCTTAGACCATCTAGATGAATTAAGTAATGAAGAGTACAATTTCAGGCATCAGTTTCTTGATAAAATAAAAGAGAAACTATCATATAGCCCATCATTGCTGAATAAAATAGAACTGAAAACGATTAATCTGGAAAACTACTCTGAGGGGAAAAAGGGTCAAAAAATAATAGATACAGAATTTGCCACTGAATTCATATTTAATTCAAACAATATCGAGGGTTCTAAAATTCCTTCAAATAAAGTCAGAGAAATAATTGAAACAGGAAATACCAAGTATCAGAATAAGAATGAAGTGAAAGAGGTAAAAAACTCCATTATAGCTTATGAATATCTAAAAAAGGGATTTAAATTTAATATAGCTTCAATAAAAAGGCTTTATTATTTGCTGACTATTGGTCTTGTTATGGAAAATAAATTGCCATATCCAAGAGGTTTTAAAAAAATAGATAATGTTGTTGGTAATTCTACCACTACTTCTGCTGAGGAAGTTGAATGGGAACTTAATAATTTATTAAAATGGTATCATGAAAATAAAAAGAAAATGCACCCATTTCTTCTTGCATTTGAAT
This sequence comes from Candidatus Woesearchaeota archaeon, assembly GCA_964529375.1. Taxonomy (GTDB): domain Archaea; phylum Nanobdellota; class Nanobdellia; order Pacearchaeales; family GW2011-AR1; genus ASMP01. The sequence continues at coordinate 1,409 of CAZGUQ010000016.1, read as the reverse complement.
TTCACAGAAGATATGAATTTATCCACCCCTTTCTTGATGGAAACGGCAGAACCGGGCGCTTTATTATGAATAAAATTCTTATTAGCAATAAATATTCTCCAATAATAGTTTATAAGGATAATAAAACCTCTTATTTTAATGCTCTGGAAAAATCAAAAGAAGGGAAACTAAAAAATTACTATCAATTTATGCTGGAACAGGCAAATAAGACCTATGATTATCTTCTGGAATTCATCAAAAAATATTAATGAGGGAAGAAGGATTCGAACCTTCGCAGGCACTAAGCCAACAGCTTTCTCCGAAGTCCGCTCGCGTATTGATGAGACAAAATAGTCTCTCGCAAACTTCCTCGCCTAAGGCTGCCCCGTTTGACCGCTCCGGCATTCCCTCGTATAAAAAGGAGAAGAATTTTGTTTAATAAAGTTTGTTATTTGAAGAAATTGTTAACGCTAAAAACTCTACCTAATCAGTACTCTAACTGGTTGGTTTATTATATTAAAATTTGAGTTATTAGAACTTTTTTCGTTAATAAAATCACTTCGCCTTCACTCTTGCCTCGTTTTCCTTGGCTTTTATCTTGTCTTCAAGATCAAGTTTTTCTATAAGCTCTTTGTACCTGTTTCTTATAGTGACTTCTGTTATTCCTGCAATATCCGCTACCTCTCTCTGCGTTTTTTTCTCATCATTAATCAAAGCAGCGACGTAAAGCGCTGCAGCAGCTATTCCCGCAGGACCGCGGCCAGAGGTAAGTTCAACATCTTCAGCTTTTTTCAAAACCTTTAAGGCATCATTCTGCGTTTTTGGGCTGAGTTTCAGGACGGAAGAAAAACGGGAAATGTAATCTTTTGGAGAGCTTTGAGTTACTTTTATTCCAAGCTTTCTTATGATAAATCTGTATGTTCTGCCAATTTCCTTTCGCTCGACATCAGAGGCGGTTGCCATTTCATCCAATGTTCTTGGAATGTTGTAAGATCTGCAGGCTGCATAAAGACAGGCTGCAATAACAGATTCCATGGAACGCCCGCGAACTAAGCCACGCTGCAAAACATAATTGTAAATTCTTGCTGCATCATCTCTTATGACATTTGGCAAATTAAGATAAGAAGCAATAACACGAAGCTCAGCCATTGCAAGCCTTAAATTACGCTCTATGCTTGTGGAAACACGTTCTTGCCATTTTTTCAATCTAAGGAATTTCCTTGTTTGCTTTGGCTCAAGCCTGTAAATATCTGAAATTTCCCCAACATTTGTTGTCAGACCCTTGTCAAATTTCTGGATGCTTGTTGGAGCACCGCCACGGCCTTTTTTTTCGCCTTTGTCAAATTTTCCCTGCAAATCAATGCCCGTGTCAACCATTTTTTCCTCGACGACAAGCCCGCAGTCATTGCAGATTATTTCTCCAAGATGGG
>CAZGUQ010000015.1:10956-13227 GCA_964529375.1 Candidatus Woesearchaeota archaeon | reverse complement strand
AAAATCCAAAGACATAGATATTGTGGTTGAAATAAAAGAATTGCAAAGATTGAAGACAGAGAATCTATTGAAAAATGACCGCCTAAAAAAATATGAAATAAAAACAGGAGATTTGGATATAGATATCTATGCTTCGCACTATTCAATACTTACTATTCCTCCCGAAGATCTTAAAGAATATGCAAAAAAGACAGATGGTTTCAGAGTAGCTTCTCCCGAAGCCCTGATGATTTTAAAGCAAGGAGCTTATGAAGACAGAAAAAATTCTTTCAAGGGAGAAAAAGATAAAATAGACATAATCTCTCTGCTATTTTTTTCAGATTTTGATTTAAAATCTTATAAAGTTATCCTGAAAAAATACTCTTTGAATCATTATATTGAAAATTTAATTTATCTGCTGAGGAATTTTGATGATTATAATTCATTAAATTTAACACCCAGAGGGTTTAAAATTAAAAAAGAGGAAATATTAAAAAAATTAAGGAAATTATAAAGATAAGGGAGAGATAATTTAAATATTTAAAAAATCCCCTTTCCTTTGTTTTCTAATGAAAAGAGCGTGGTTGTTTTTGTTCTGGCTTTAGTAATTGCAATTTATTTGTTTGGAAAAAAGGGAAGGAAGAAGGGGAGAAAAAAGTAAGATAGTTTAAGTAGAGAGATTTTTTAACATGTAGAAAACATATAATAATAAACAAAGTAGATTACTCTATTAAAATTGGATTTGGTTTTTCGTGATTGTAATTGGATTGGTTGGGTTGATTATGCGGAGCAGAGGGAAGAAAGTAAGACAATTTTAATTGTTTAAATTGATGAACAAACACCGTGATGGAATTAAAGAAATCTTAAAAATTTCTCAATTAAAGTTTACAGATTCAGATTATTTATCTCTTTTTCTAAAAAGATTTTTGCTTCTTTTTCTGAGAAAGATATATCTGGGTATTTAAATTCTAATTTTTCTCTTATCTTTTTTAAGGCTTTTTCTTTTATATTTTCTTTGTCCTTGTCGTTCCAATTACGCTGTTCAGCAACCTTTTCTGTTTGGCCCCTATATTCTATAATTTCAGAATCCAAAAAATGCTTTGATTCTGATTTATGTGTATGCTTAATTACAATTTCATGTACAACTGTATTAACCAGCAGCCTAACTAAAAACTCTATATCTCTATTTTTTCCCATTTTGAATTTTTTAATTCAATTTCCAGGTAATTAACAAGCAGATTTAGATAATTTAGGACAAGTTTTTTCTCTAATTTGGAGGCTTTGTTGCTTCTTAATTTAGTAAGTAAATCTGTTCCTAAAATTCCAGCCAGATTTTTTCTCAGCTCATAATTATCCACTTTTTTATTCATCAATAGCAAGATTAACAAAGCATTTCTAATCGCATAGTATATTTCATCTGATCCAGAATGAATGCCCAAACCCGAGCTCCAATCTAGTTTCATCTTTAAATCCAACCCAGAAAGATTTATTTTTTTTGGAATCTCTAATTTTCCATAAATAGTCTTAGAGTCTTTTAACTGATAGATTAAGGAAGGGTTATGGGGGTATTGAGATAAAATTGAATCTTTTGGGTATATCTGGATATCTAAATTAAGATCTTCACTATCCCCCATTTTTTTTATTTTTTCTATCAATTCTCTTTTCTTTTTTTGATCTTTTGTTAATATTTTCTTTGTTGCCACAATTATATCAATATCATTATATTCTTTGTAATTATTCTGGATTACAGAGCCACATATTGTTATTGAATCTACATTGGGGGCGATTCCTAAGATGAATTTCTTTATCTTATTTTCAATTGATTTGGCTTTTTGATTATATTCAAGTTTATTCAATAGCATATTTGCATTTATTCTGCTTATTTCCCTCAATTTAGGCCTGACAAATCTGCTCAGATAATTTGAATCTTGCTGATTCAGTTTCATATTTTTTAATCTCCTATTCATAACTTCTATTTCTTTCTTTGTTAATAATAGACTTTCGTTTTTAAATATCATATAATAAGAATACATATTAGGTGGTATATAAATGTTTTCATTTAAAAGATCTTAAGGGTTAAGATACAATAATGTTTAAGATTGTGGTGGAATTCTAAGAAAAGAAAGTAGTATTTTTTTCTGCATTTTTCGATTAAAAAACATTTTATCGACGACAAAACGCCGAAAAGGTTTATAAAGCACGCTTTCGTTTTTTGTATAATAGGGTAAATTTCTTTACCAGAATTTAATAAAAATGGGACAAAAATCAAAGATTTTAGCTCATTCGTCTGAG
>CAZGUQ010000015.1:0-10946 GCA_964529375.1 Candidatus Woesearchaeota archaeon | reverse complement strand
AAAACAGTCAAAACGGAAAGAATTATCACGGAAGAACTTTTATTGAATACAGGTGGTCTCCTGTTGGAAGCATAAATGATGGGCCTTTTTATACAGAAGAATATCTGGTTGCAGTCAGGAAAAATGGCGAAAGGGTAGTATTAAATAGGGAAAGGGGGCTTGGATTAGTAGACGAGGCATATTAAAATGGCAAGACAAAAATCAAAGATTTTAGCTCATTCGTTTTCAGGAGACGAAATCAAATGACAGAAAAAAGCAATTATACAGCAGCAGAAATCAAGGTTTTAGAAGGGCTTGAAGGAGTCAGGCGCCGCCCTTCAATGTACGTCGGCTCAACAGGAAAAGACGGCTTGCATCATTTGGTTTACGAAGTTGTTGACAATTCTGTAGATGAGGCTCTTGCTGGTTATTGCAAGAAAATAATAGTTACTATAAATAAAAACGGCTCTGTGACTGTTGAAGATGACGGCAGGGGCATTCCAGTTGACCAGCATCCAACTCTAAAAGTTCCCGCTGTCCAGGTTGCTTTGACAAAACTTCATGCAGGAGGGAAATTTGACAAGAAATCATATGCTATTTCGGGAGGATTGCATGGCGTTGGAGTCAGTGTTGTAAATGCGCTTTCAAAAAAACTTGTTATTGAAGTAAAAAGAGATGGAAAAATCTACAGGCAGGAATATTCTCGGGGCAATCCTAAGACAAAACTTGAAACAATAGGCAAATCAGAGGGAACAGGAACAAAAATAACTTTCTGGCCAGACTCCGAAATTTTTTCCACCTTAAATTTTGACTATAAAGTTCTTGAAACAAGGTTCAGGGAAATAGTTTTTCTTAATGCCGGCTTGAAAATTCTCTTGACAGATGAAGAAAAGAAAAAAGAAGAGGAATTTTATTCTGCAGGAGGCCTGATAGAATTTGTCAAATGGTTAAATCAAAGCAAGGAAGCTCTTCATAAGCCAGTATATTTCAAGAAAGAAGTTGACCATACAGTTATAGAAGCAGCTATCCAATACAATGAAAGCTATCAGGAAAACATTTTTGGCTTTGTAAATACAATAAATACTGTAGAGGGTGGAACCCATGTTTCTGGCTTCAAAACAGCATTGACAAGAGTTATAAATGATTATGCAAAACAAAAAGGGCTATTAAAAAACGAATCTCTTCTTGGTGATGATGTTCGCGAGGGTTTGACAGCTGTTCTTAGCCTGAAAATGGCAGAGCCGCAGTTTGAAGGACAGACAAAAACAAAACTTGGAAATTCTGAGATAAAGGGATTTGTTGATTCTGCAGTTACGCAGGCACTTGGAGAATTTTTTGAGGAAAATCCTGCAATAGCAAGAAAGATAACACAGAAAGCTTTGGAATCTGCAAAAGCAAGAATTGCTGCCAAGAAAGCCAAGGATTTAGTAAGAAGAAAAAACGCGTTTTCTCTTGGAGGATTGCCGGGAAAACTTGCAGACTGCTCCTCGAAAAAAACAGAAGACACAGAGCTTTATATTGTTGAGGGAGATTCTGCTGGAGGTTGTTTTTCTGGAGATACAAAAATAGCATTGGCTGATAACAGAAATCTTTCTTTTAAAGAGTTAGTTGAAGAATACAGAAGAGATAAACAGAATTTTTGTTATACAATAAAGGAAAACGGAAGCATTGGAATAGGAAAAATAACCAACCCCAGAATCACAAAGAAAAATGTTGAGGTTATTAAGATTGTTTTGGATAACAATAAAGAAATTGTTTGCACTCCAGACCATAAGTTTATGCTTAGAGATGGTTCTTATAAGGAAGCTCAGTTTTTAACAAAGAAAGATTCTCTAATGCCTTTACATAGGCAAATTTCTAAAATTGGAGGGAGAATAACTATTAATGGATATGAAATGGTGTGGGATTCAAATAGAAAATGGATATTCACACACATGCTTTCTGACGAATATAATTTAGAAAATGGAATTTATTCATTAGAACAAGGAGATGCTAGGCACCATATTGATTTTAATAAAAGGAATAATAATCCAAATAATATTATAAGGTTACCAAAAGAACAGCATTTTATCTTGCATACCGAAAACTTATCTAAAACTCTTCATAGAGAAGATGTCAAAGAAAAAACAAAATTAGCCCACCAAACATCAGAATATAGGAAAAAGATGCAAGAATGGGCAAAACAACCAGAAGTTAAGGAAGTGATGAGTATTAAGTCTAAAAAACAATGGGAAAACCAAGAATACAAAGATTATATGACTAAAAAATTTATTGAGTTTTATAATTCTAATGAAAAATATAGAATCTCAAATAACAAATTACTTGATAAAAATCAACGAGAATATTGGGGAAAGTCGGAAAATAGAAAAAAAGCATCCGAGAAAGTTAAAAAATTCTTTAAGGAGAATCCAGACGCCAAGGAATATCTATCAAATTTAGCTAAAGAACAATGGGGGGATGAGGCTTTAATAATCTGGAGAAGGCAAAAGACCAGGGAACAATGGACTCCAGAATTTAGGAAGAAAAGAAAAGTCTCTTATAATAAAACATACTACAGAAAAACAATTGGTTTACTGAAAGAGGTATTTGAGAATGATAGAAGCCTTGAGAATTTCGATAGAATAAGGATTGAGAATAGAGATAAGAGTATCTTAAGCCTAAACACTTTTTGCTCAAGATTTTTTGATAATAATCCTAAAATGATGTTGGAATCTATTAAAAACTACAATCACAAAATAAAGAAAATTGAAAAAACAAATGAAAAAATTGATGTTTATGATATTGAAGTTCCTAACACACATAATTTTGCATTGGCTTCCGGTGTTTTTGTTCATAATAGCGCAAAAATGGGTAGAGACAGAAACACACAGGCAATTCTGCCCCTGAAAGGAAAAATTCTTAATGTTGAAAAATCCAGTCAGGTAAAAGCTCTTTCAAGTGAGGAAATTGCAAATTTAATTACAGCGATAGGGACCGGTGTTGGGGAGAGTTTTAATTTAAATGACTTAAGATATGGAAAAATAATAATAATGGCTGATGCCGATTCTGACGGTGAACATATAAAAACACTTTTATTGACTTTTTTCTACAGGTTCATGCCACAGCTGATAGAAAACGGGAATGTCTATGCTGCCCTTCCCCCCTTATACAGGATAAGAAAAGGCCAAAGGGACAGATATGTTTATTCTGATGAAGAACTTAAGAAAGAAGTGGCTGGCGCAGATTCGGGAAATGTTACAAGATTCAAGGGCTTGGGAGAAATGTCTGCAGAACAGCTTTGGGATACGACGATGAACCCAAAGACAAGAAAGCTAAAAAAGATATTCATAGAAGATGCTGTTGAAGCCGACAGGGTTTTCTCGATGCTCATGGGAGACGACGTTCCTGCAAGAAAGGCATTCATACAGGAAAATGCAAAGGAGGCAATCCTAGATGTGTAAAAGATGGAGCATATAATTGTAATCACAACTGTAGGAAATGAAGAAGATGCAGAAGACTTGGCAAAGAAGATAGTATCATCAAAATTGGGAGCATGTGTTCAGATAAACAAGATAAAAAGTTATTATGCTTGGAAAGGAAACCTGGAAATGTCTGGCGAATTTAGATTAATGATAAAGACCACAAAGAGTAAATATGACTTGCTACAAAAGTTTATTGTAAAAAATAGTAAATATGATACTCCCGAAATCATATCTGTTAATATAGAAAATGGTTACAATGAATATCTTAAATGGATTGATAAGGAGTTAAAATGAAGCTAAAAATAAATTGTCCAAAATGCGGGACAGACAACATTAAAATAACATCTGAAGGAGAAAAACCAATGCCAATGTATAAATGCAACAAATGTGACTATCAAAATAAATTATTTCCTAAATTTGAAGGCGATAAATACTAAAATGGGAAAACTGGAAACGCCTGCATGGATAAAGGAAGGATACAAATCAAAGGAAGAATATGAGAGAAAAACAGGGAAGAAAACTGCTGAAAAGAAGACAGAAAAAACCTACAGAGTTAAAATCTGCCCTAAATGTGGAAGCACTGAAGTCAACGTGGTTCTTGTTGGAGAAGAGGGGAAAAAAGCAGACAGCTGGGAATGCGAGGCATGCAAATGGCGGGGTAGAGATATAGGAGAAAAAACGCTGACCTCAGATGAATTTTTAGAACATATGGAAAAAATGGAAAATCGTCCAAGCGTGGCCGATTCGGAGGGGAAATGAAAATGATAAATAAAATAATTATTAATCAAGATAAAAAATGTAACCTAATGGTAAGGCCATATCCCCCAAGACTTATTAGTGAGAGTATTATCATCTATATAAATTTGAGTTTATATAAACAAAAATGATAGAAGAAAGTCACTTAATGGTAGAACATAAGATCTTCGCCGAACTTATTAGTGATAGTATTGATCACTATTTAAATATTGTGATTGGGATGTCGAAAGCGCCCTGGTCGCTCAATGGTAGAGCAACTGCCTTAAGAGCAGTGGTCTTCGCCGACCCTCTGGGTTCGATTCCCAGCCAGGACGCCGACAATTCTTAGATTAATAAAAAATGACAGAAGAAAAGCAAAACGAAAAACCAGAAGAGAACAACAAACAGATAATCAACACAGAGATAACTGGAGAGATGAAAAAATCATATCTGGATTATGCAATGTCTGTAATTGTTTCCAGGGCTTTGCCCGCAATTGAAGACGGATTGAAACCTGTTCAGAGAAGGATTTTATACTCAATGTTGGGACTTGGATTAAAGCCAAATACCCCGACAAAAAAAAGTGCAAGAATAGTGGGGGAGTGTTTGGGAAAATATCATCCGCATGGAGATATTGCTGTTTATGATGCCATGGTAAGGATGGCGCAGGATTTCTCTTTGCGTTATCCTCTTGTATTTGGACAGGGAAATTTTGGAAGCATTGATGCAGATCCCCCGGCAGCCCAGAGATATACAGAGGCAAAATTATCACCGATTTCAATGGAATTACTCCAAGATCTTGATAAAGAAACCGTAAAATTTTCCCCTAACTTTGACAATTCACTGAAAGAGCCAGAGCTATTGCCTGGAAAACTTCCTGCTCTGATTTTAAACGGAGCTTCGGGAATTGCTGTCGGCATGGCTACAAATATTCCTCCGCATAATCTTACAGAGGTTTGCGATGCTATAACTGCTTACATAAAGAAACCAGAGATAACAATAGAGGAACTGACTCAGATAGTAACAGGTCCTGATTTTCCGACAGGAGGACAGCTTTCAGGAGATATGAAAGAACTTTACACAACAGGAAAAGGTCAGCTTATTCTTAGAGGCAAGACGACAACAGAGACCATGAAAAATAAGGAAGCAATAATAATTACAGAAATTCCCTATATGCTTAGCAAGGCGTCTCTTGTCGAGCAGATAGCAGACATGGTTCAAAAAAAGAAAATTAGAGATATTTCTGATTTAAGAGATGAAAGTTCAAAGGGAAAGATAAGGGTTGTTATAGAGCTGAGAAAAGGAGCAAATCCAAAAATGGTAATCAATTCTCTTTACAAATATACAAGGCTTCAGGATTCTTTCAATGTTAATTTTCTTGCTCTTGTGAAAGGGCAGCCCCGTGTTCTCAACATTAAGGAAGTTTTGAAAGAATACGTTGAATACAGAAAAAAGATAATAACCGCGAGAACAAAGTTCGATTTGAAAAAAGCAGAAGAAAGGCTGGAAATTGTTCTAGGATTGCTAATAGCTCTGAAAAATATTGATGAAATAATAATTTTAATTAAGAAGTCTAAAAGTGCTGGTGAAGCATCTGATGGACTTATGAACAAGTTTAAACTCACGAAAAAACAAGCGCAGGCTGTGTTAGAAACAAAATTGCAACAACTTACTGCTTTGGAACATGACAAGCTTAAGAAAGAGAATGAAGAACTTAAGGAAAGAATTGAAGAATTCAGAAAAATTCTTGGAGATATTAATGAAATTTTAAAGATAATTCTTAAAGAAGTTTCTGAATTGAAGAGAAACTATGGAGATTCAAGAAGAACGCAAATCCTTGCCAGAATTTCGGAAATCTCGGAAAAAGATGTCATACAGAAAAAAGATGTAATAGTTACTATAACAGACAAGGGCTATTGCAAGAGAATGGATATACAATCTTACAAGGAACAAAAAAGAGGAGGAAAAGGAATTATTGGAAGCAATTTAGCAACAGGGGATTTTGTAAAGCAATTAATAACATGTTCAACCCATGATTACCTTATTTTCTTTACGACTAGAGGAAAGGTTTTATGGCTAAAGGCATATGATGTTCCTGAAGCAGAAAGATATAGCAAGGGAAAAGCCCTGGCAAACCTGCTTAATTTGAAAGATGAAAACATAGCAAATGTAATTTCTGTGAATAAGTTTGACGATTTCTTATTTATGGCAACAAGAAAGGGAATTGTAAAAAAAATATCTTTAAGCAATTTTTCAAATCCAAGAGCTTCCGGAATAAGAGCCATTAATCTTCCAGCAGATAACAGCGATTTTGTAATAGATGTGCAGATTGTTGGAAAAGGAGAAGAGGTTCTGTTGGCAACAAAGCAAGGACAGGCAATAAGATTTAATTCAGATGATGTAAGAGACATGGGGAGGGCTTCTTACGGCGTGGCTGGAATAAGATTGGAGAAAGATGATGAGGTTGTTGGTTTGGAAGTATTAAAAACAGGAACAATTTTAACAATTACAAGAAAGGGCTTTGGTAAGAGAACAACAGTAGATGATTACAGGAAAACAGCAAGAGCTGGAAAAGGAGTAATAAACCTAAAAGTTTCTGAAAAAACAGGAGATGTCGTAACAACTGTTTCTGTAAATCCTGAAGAATCAATAATAATTACAACAGCCAAGGGAATGGTAATAAGAACAAGTTTGAAGAATATAAGAATAATGGGAAGAGCAGCGCAAGGAGTGAGAATTGTTAAGCTGGCTCCCGGAGATAATGTAACAGACCTTGTCAAGGTTCCCGATGCTGTAGGAAATGGGGAAGAGAATTAGTTTTGATAGATAAATAGGGGTTAGTGTAAATCTATAAATATCATAATTTGATTACAAGTTAATATAAATAAAACACTCTCTTTTATAGATAACTTTTTATTAAAAGTCTATATCAATAAGTGAGCGAAGCGAACGTAAATTAATCAAACCCAATATCCCCGCAGGAAACATAAACACTTGCTTCTTCTGTGGATTTATGGACATTTATTGCAAGAGGCAATTCACCTTCTAGCTGGTCAAGTGTAACATTAAGAATTGTTTCTGATTCTCCATTCAAGACATTTGTAAGGGGATATGTTACTGAACCAACATCGGGGCAGCTCCCAATATGTATATGGGCAGGTTGGGAAACATTCTCTTGGAAACCAGTCATGCCTATAGATACTATTGTTTGATTGTTTTCTTCTGTAAGTGTTGCTGTTCCAGATTCTCCTGAACTATTTTGTTCTGAAAGTTCTACAGTTACTGTTTGGTTGTCTTCATCATCTTCCTCATCTGTCTGGTCTGAATCCTCGCCGGCAACAAGGAAAGCCCACCATGGCTTGCTTACTCCAAGAAACTCTCCTGTTTCTGGATCTACTTCACCCTGTACTTTCATGGCAAATTTGAATATACCAAGGAATCTTCCTGTTTTGTTGGATTCAATATGATAGACAACACGCGGAATATTTTTATGTTTAACTTCTCTTAATTCAATTGTAAAGTTTAGTGCTCTTAGCCTTTCAAGAGCAATCTCTGATGCAGTATCTGGCATTATCTTTATCTCTGTAACATTTCCATTGCTTCTCAATCTTGCCTTTAATTTGTAGTGGGTTGCATTGCTCTCTTCTTCCAGATCAATTCCCTCTTCTGCCTCAACTTCTAATTCATCTCCTTCAGACTCGTATTCTATTTTTTCTCTAACTCTTCCATCAACTGTTCTGTTCTCTATTTTTATTTTTACTTCTACTTTCCTGCCGTCAGCGCACTCTATTTTTCTTTTAACAACTTCAACTCTTCTTCCATCTTCAATTTTTATTGTTCTTTCAATTTTAATTGTACAATTCCCCTTTGTCAATATCTCTCTTGTTCTTTCTTTTGCTTTTTCCCTAGTTAAATTGTTCTTAACACCGTCTTCATCCTCATCTTCATCATTTGAATCATCATCCGCTCCGTCATCATCTTCTGAATCATTCACATCATCTGAATTGCTTCCATTATCATCATTGGTGTCGTTCGAACTGCCCTCTTCTGCTATTAATAAAGGGGCATGCAGCATAATTCCAAATATAAGAAACGATAAAAATAAAACAACCACCAATTTTCTCATTTTTTATATAAGAAAAAGGCGTTTATAAATATTTATTTTCAATTAACTAAAACCACCCATATTTATTAATTATCTTTCTTAAATTATTATTAAAAATATTTTTAATTGTGCTACTTTAATGCTTTTACAGAACTTCTCCTCAGTCATTCAATAACATTCATTGAGATAATCTTTTTCTTTATTGAATTAATTCTGCTCAGCAGTTGGAAAGATGTTATAGATATAATTTTAATTTAGTCACTATCCAACTACTTCTTCTCAGTCATTGTCTAATTAGTAATTATTATTTTGTCTAGCCAATAACTTTGCCCCAGCCTATCAATCTCCAGTGACCATCAATATTTCGCGCAACTCCGGCATTATCTCCAGGCAAGGCCACAATAGGAATGTTAAGGCTTAATTCAACATGATTCTCAGAGATTTTTTCAATAGTTCCAACTGTTATTGTCGTGTTTATGCTTAGCATCAAAAATTCCTTGCTTTTGAAGGGTTCAACTTTTCTTTTTATTCCTAATCCGAATACCTCCCCAAAAAGTTTTGTTTTGAGCTTTATATTATATTTTATTTCAGGAAGCTTGCCAATTAAAGAAACAACACAGCCAGTGAGAGAATCTGCTTTTGTCAGGAAAGGGTCTAGAGACGTTTCTATAGAAATACTTGCCCCGGGAGTAATCTCTTTTACAGATTGGTTTCCTTTGTGCAATGAAAGAATTTTTGTTTTAAGAGTCTTGTACAAAACTTCCTGGTGTTTTTTTGTGCTTATTCCCGGCTTTATCTCAATTTCATCTCCAATCCTAAGAATACCTCTTTTTAAGATACCTCCAAGAACACCACCTTTTAAATCTTGGATTTTTGATCCAGGCCTGTTTATATCAAAGCTCCTTGCGACAAGAAAAAACGGCTCTGAATTCAAGTCTCTTTTAGGAATTTCAATTAAAGCCAGTTCTTGGAAAATTTTTTCCAGATTTATCTCTTGTTGTGCAGAGACGGGGATTACAGGCGCGTTTTCAGCAATTGTTCCTTTTAAAAAATCCTTTATTTCTTTATAATTTTTTAGAGCCTGCTCTTTACTTACAAGATCTATCTTGTTTTGTACAACTATTATATTCTTTATATTTTTTGCCTGCAAAGCCATTAAATGCTCCTGTGTTTGAGGCTTTATTCCTTCGTTTGCAGCAATTACCAGTATTGCGGCATCAATAACGGCAGCGCCAGAAAGCATTGTTGCCATGAGCATTTCATGCCCTGGAGCATCAACGAAGCTTACATATCTTACAGGTTTCCCTATACTTTTGTTGTTATACTCTCCATCGTTATTGTAAATTATAGTTTCTGCATAACCTAATTTTATTGTAATACCTCTTCTTAGTTCTTCTGAGTGGGTGTCTGTGAACTTACCAGTTAACTTGCTAAGCAATGTTGTTTTTCCATGGTCTATGTGGCCGACAACGCCGACGTTTAACTCTGGAAGGTTTTGTGTTTTCTCCATATGGTTTTTAAAAGAAGATGGTTAAAAAAGGTTTTGTTGGAGAATAAAATTACTTTAAAGAATCTGGCTCAGAATCATTCACAAGATAATCTAGGGAATCTGCTTCCATGTCCTCTCTTGATGCATCTCTCTGTTGTAAATTGCTTAATTGAAGATCATTTACGAAAAAATTCTGACCCCATGAGACAATGGGATCTCTATAGGAACCACAATATCTTACCCCTTTCTTTAATATATTTTTTAATTTAGGATCTCCCTTTATCCCATACATTGCAGGCAAAAGTCCTCTTTCTTCTTTTGTTTTAGGATCAAAAACATAGTTTACACTTACATCTACATCACTTTCTGTATATCCCTGATATGTTTCACAAAAATCTCTTCTTGGGCCTATTTTTTCCAGACCAAAAAGAATTGCTCCTGTTGCTAATAATGCTGTTAAAAAGGTTATTCCCGGATTTTTCTTGTGCTCCCACCAGACATATGTCATGGGGCTACACATTCCCGGATTTTTCTCTATTAATATCGGTGACATCTTATCTTTTTTAGAAATAAGAGGTTTATAAATTTTATGGTTTTGTTACTACTCCTAGAAAGTAATTAGAATTCGTACGATTCTTTTTTCCTGCCTATTCTTTTGTTATCTGAGAATGTTTCTTCTATTATTTCTGGCAAATCAGAATAAGGGTCTTTTTTTGGAAATTTTGCAAAAACATAGGAATCGTTTGGCAAAGAGGTTCCTCCGAAAGCGTTTTTTAAATCTTCTAGATTTATTTTCATTCCTTATTTTCCTGTAAATCTCCTTTTTTCTTGCTTCTTTTTTTGGCCCTATTCTCTTTCTTTTCCTTTCCTTTATTCTGCTCTGGAAAAATATCCGCTAGGCTTTTTTGCCCTTGTTTTGTGACTTTAAGATTTATTTGGACAATATCTCCCGAGATTACGCGTCCTCGGACTGTCTTTCTCAATCGCAATCCGCGAGGCATTGGATTTGAAATTTTCTTTTTTCCTTCTCTTCTTGGCCTTCTCCACATGGCTTTTCCATATGTAAGAAGAAGCTTTTTCAAACCAAGGCCGGAAGAATCTTTGTGTGATGGGAATCCTGCATTATTGCTCGCCCCTGTAATTTCAAACTCATAATCTTTCAAATCAGGCAAAAGAT
>CAZGUQ010000014.1:6320-13733 GCA_964529375.1 Candidatus Woesearchaeota archaeon | reverse complement strand
GCATTGCTTATGTTGTATGGATTGCCACCCCCAACACCCAAGCAGACAGCTTCAGATATCAAGAAGATATTTGTTGACAAGGAAAAAATGCTTGAAAAGAAATACATCGTGATTCTTGAAAGAATAATCCAGGCTTACAAAGACTTTGAGCATGAAAAGCTTAAAGAGATAAAGGGAGCAGAAATAGACAAGATGCTCATAGACACAGAAGACTATCTAAAAAGACTTGACGAATTAAGAAAACAAATAGAAAAGAGAACACAGGAAAAAACAATAGAACAAGTATACAACGATGTTTTCAATCTTCTTGGAGCCATTCTTGGAAAGAAAGCCCAATCAGAAAATGTTTCTGATTTTGAAAAGCTTGTTAAAAATGGAAAGTTCACGCATAAGCATCTTGATGTTCTTAGGGAAGTTATAAGCGCAAAAGCAGAGTTCAAAAAAGGAAAAATGGATTCTAGAAAAGTTGATAATGCTAGAAAAAATGCCTCTATGCTTATCAATGACCTTATAGACTATTCGCAGCGTGCAGACATGGTTTCAATGGAAAAAAGCAGAATGGTGCTTAGATATCAAAAAGATGGAAAAACAGCAACTGCTGAACTGCTGCATTGCAATGGAGTTTCTTTCTTGTTCGTAGATGGAAAGGTAAGAAAAATAACCAATGCTGTCTCTGATTCTAACATGAAAGAAGTTTCTGAATGTGTTGAACAGCAAAAGACAAAAAAAGGTGTTGAAATAAACCCAAGAGTCTTTGAGCTTGCAAGAAGAGAACTTGGAGATTTTGAGATTGTTCTTTGATTGAAAATGGATAGAGAAACATTATATTCTTTAATGAAGGATTTGAAAAGAGCAAAACATTCTTTAGGTTATCTGAGAAGACATCCTGAAAGAAACTTTGGTTTAGCGCAGCCTGGTGAAGATTATTTAAATCCCCCTCTTGAAGAAGGTACGCCTGAAGATCCAAGGGATGCTCTTTATTTAGGACATAAGGACGGCGCGTTTATGTATATTGTTCAAATGATGGAGATAATAAAAAAAGCTCTTGCTGGACGATTATCCCAATGCGAATTACCAGCAAATGCACCCGGTCATTTGGAAAGGGCTTGTTTTATAAAATGAAACCTGATATTTTATTGAAAGATTTGCGTGTTGCCGAGTATTTAGCACGATTAATAATGAATGGAGAAAGAGGAAATCGTGAAGTCGTTAGTAGAAATTATCTTATTCCTAAAACTACAGGGTTAGTTCTTCCATTGAAACATCCAGATGGAGAGTATATGCATTATCTAAGAATTAGGGATGGGCTGGAAATGTTAATCAAATTTAAGGTTTCTACTATAGGGTTTATGCAAACAAATCCTCCAGATTATGTTAAAGGAGCTGTTTATTAATTTTTACAGAAACTTTAAAAACCAATTTCTCGATTATCAATCATGACAAATATAAAAGGCAAAGTTATCCAGTTCAGAAGAGGCCGGGGAGTTATCCACGAGAGACATTTTCTCTTGGATTTCGGAGCAAAAAGCAGAGCAGAAGCAGAGAAACTTGTAGGAAAGCTGGTCGAATGGAAATCTCCTGCAGGAAAAATAATAAAAGGAAAAATTGCCGGGCCACACGGAAACAAGGGGCTTGTGCGAGCGATTTTTGATGAAATGAGTGAAGAGAGATATACTTTTGATATTTTTTTGGGAAATTGGCTAGAAGATGGATTTTATAATGCCACAAAAAAAGACAGGAGTGTGACTTGGAGCAGATTTAAATCTGGATTAGAAAAATTATCTTATGCTCTTGAACAAATGTTTAACCCAAAGCCACGCGCAATTTTAAATAATAATCAGGGGGATTTAACTAAATTAAAAAGGCCGTCATCAAGGCCTTACGGATATTCTTGGTAAAATGGCAAATAAAACATTAGTAACTATTGTTGAGGATGTAGACAAAATTGATGTTAAAGGAGCAAAAGAAATGCCTCTTGAAGAATTTGATGAAACTATTTTATATGATTTGAGGATAAGAATGAACGGAGCTACAGAGAGCAATTGTTATTGGCAAGAACTCACCTTGCAAGAATTAAGAAATGTTTTAAGTTCACCACATTATCAAAGCGGAAGATTTTATGCTGCTAAAGTTAGAGGTTCTTTGTAAAAATGGCACTAACTAAATTAAATATAAGGGAAGGTCAGTGTGAGCAATTTCGCGAGACTAAATTGCTACAAATTCACAACGAGAGAAGTTGCGAATTAGAGGAAACCGTAGGTGTCCTAACATGGCATTAAGAAAAGCATCATCATATTCAAAAATGCATGTTGTTCCTTATACAAGGACAAGCAAACTGAAAGGGAAGAGTTATATAAAGACGATTCCGCCCCAGGCAATAGTAAAGTTTTCAATGGGCTTTCCTGCATTATACAAAGAGGGGAAGCTTCCACATGTGCTGACACTGGTTGCAGAAGAAAGTGCTCAAGTAAGACATAATGCTTTGGAAGCTTCGAGGCAGTTTATTCATAAAAATCTCGATACAGATTTTGCAGGCCAGTATTTTTTTCGTGTGATTCCATATCCGCACCATATTCAAAGAGAAAACAAGATGCTGACAGGAGCAGGAGCAGACAGGATGTCATCTGGTATGCAGCTTTCATTTGGGAAATCTGCTGGAAAAGCAGCAATAGTAAAGAAAGGCAATCCAATATTTCTGGTTGCTCTTCCAAGCGAAAAAGCCGTTGTTGCAACAAGGGAAATCTTCAGGCAGGTAAAGCCAAAACTTCCCTGCAAGACAAAGGTTGTTTATGAGTTCAAGAAGCCGGAGATGATTGTGAATGGTTAGGTGCGGCTTTTAACTCATTAGAAAGGTTTAAATAATTTTTAAATTTAGAGAAACTATGGAAAAAAAGATTTTAGATTTTACTGTCTTAATTGAACAGGATGAAGACGGTTGGTATGTAGCCACTGTCCCAGATATTCAAGGATGCCATACCCAAGGAAAAACAATTTCTCAAGTACTGGAAAGAATTAAAGAAGTAATTGAGATGTGCTTGGAAGCAGATGGTGAAGATATAGAGCCAATGAAATTCATAGGAATTCAAAAAGTGCAAGTGAAAAGGCCAGCCATTCAATAAATAAAATGCCGAAACTCCCGCAGATTTCTGGAAAAGAATTATGCAAAATTCTTGAAAGATTTGGCTTCCAACAAATTCATGGGAAGGGCAGCCATGTAAGATTTAAACACTCAGACGGTAGAAGAACCGTTGTTCCTGTTCATTCTGGCGAGAAAATAGGAAAAGGGCTCTTAAAGGAAATATTAAAGCAGGTAAAATTAAGCCGAGAGGAATTTGAAAAATTGATATAAAAATGGAGATAATATTGAAATATTATGATAAGAATCTGAAACTAAAACCTCTTAAAAATAATGATAATATACAAAAAAGTTCTATTATAAGATTTAAAGTTCTAAGGAATGACGAATGGCCCTGCTGTGATTTTCATGGTAAATGTACTAATAAAGCCTATGCAGAAGTTTTTCTTTCTCTTATGAAAAATTCTAAGAAAAGGGGCTGGAGCTATCTTTGTAAAAAGCATTATTCGGCAGAGCAAAGAAGATTAAAATGGAAATTACCAGCCTGCTTAAGTGTCGGATGGTGAACCCTTCTCCTGCCTAATCTTTCGTCTTACTCCTAACTGCCCCAACTTGTTTCTTAACTCCTTAATAGTAACAAAACAGAAAGGTTTATAAATATGGTTTTCTGGGGAAGGGGATGGAAAAAAAGAATCTCAGAAAAGCCTTGGGAAATGCTGTAACAACTGCACTTATTGGTGCATCTGTTGGAATACCTCTTGGTCTTTCTTATTCTGAATTAAACCATAATAGAGAGACGGGCATGTATATGGCAGAGTTGAGAGGAAGATATGAAGGAAGGACAGACAAACAAACTCCTGACTTAAGTTTAGTTGGATTAGAATCTCTTGCTAGAGAAGCTGGAATAAATGTTGATAGTATAAAACTAAATTATAACCTTAAATAAAAAATGACACCAAATTTATACCAAAGAGCAAAGAGAAATGTTAGAGGAGTAGCATTAGCTGGACTTGCTGGTTTGAGTTTGGCTGGATGTGATCTCACTCTTGAACAAAGGGATATAACAAGAGATGAATTTAATAGAAATAGGGGAGCAGTCTATCTTGTCTATCCTCAAAGAGACTCTTCATATACCATTCATGCCAAGAATGAGTATATAGAGGATGTTGATAATGATGGATTAGCAGATGTCATTGGTTCTATGGGTAGAGCGCTTTGGGTAGCTCCTGGATACAAAGAAACTCTAAAGTCAATAACAAGAACAGAAGAAGCACAAATTATGACCCCAGAAATAAGAGAAGCCGCAACAAGAGCATTAAAATCAGATCAAGATTTATTATATCTAATTGCTAAAAGTTCCTATGAACTACAAGAAGCAAAAAAAGCACAAAGAGGTTCACAATAAAAATGACACAAGAAAGACAGCCAACAGAAAGAGAAATTGCTGAAGCAAGAACTACTCAGAGAAAACTTGCGAGAATGACTCTTGAGAACAGAGTGTTCCAGAATCTTGTTGGAAGCGGAGAAGTCATGGCTCATCAGGCAGAATATGGCTCTCGCGCTGTTGAATCTGCAGATCCTCTTTACAATACAGCAATTAATTCTGATGAAGCTAAAAAAATTAAAGATACAATATATGAAAGGAAGAGAGAATCTGGAAAGAGAAAAGGAATTTATGCAAGGCCTTCAGTCAGCGACTATGATATTGAAGAAGCCATGAGAGAACAAGTTTCAGCAAGCATGATATTGCTTCCATTAAAAGATCTTTCAGAAATTTTAAGGGGCATTGACTCTGGAGTCAAGGCAATTCCCAAAGAGCTAGAAGCCTATGTTCCTGCAGAATTGAATAGAAAAATTGCAGAGGCTCAAGCAAGAAATCCGGAAAGAGAAATTGAAGACATTGCAAAATCCGCCTTAAATGAACAAGAGCAAAAAGCATATGCTCTTTATAATGGATTGAGCCAAGCTTATACAAATTTAAGCGCATACAATATATCAAGAACAAGAGCTCTTGCAGAGATAAATGGTTTTATAGATAAGATTTCTGAAGAATATAAACCAAGAGAAGCAAGGGAATAGGAGAAAAATAAAAGTGAGCAGATTAAAAAATGTGATTGACAAGAAGGGTATATTATTTATTATAGTGAAACAGCAAGGTTTTTTGATTTAAGATATGGTGTTGAAAAATAAAATTAAGAAGTTGGGGCGGAGATAACTATAGAGTTGTAAGATAATTAATTTAAAAATAAATTCTCTAATTACCCAATTAAATCCTTAACCAGATTTGCCATTACGCTAAGAAATTCTTCTGTTCTATCCTGCCAAGAATCAATTTCAATACCTCTTAATTCTTTGATTTCTCCATGGACGACTTTTTTATGAAGCATTAGCAAATCCCTGTACCATATAACATATTTCATTTTCAATTTGCCCTGGTCAACGAATGTTGTTTTTAAGTCAACAGAGATGTGTTCCGGCGAGGCTGGAGGAACATTGGCTGCTATGAGAGCAGCATGAGCAGAATCAACCATTGACCAATAAAGGCCTTCTATTGCATTTAATTCTGCTATTTTGCTTCGTGCAATGTGCATTGGAGCACGTTGCAATGCAGAAAAAATTGCTTCTGGGGTTGCTTTTATCTTTCCTTTAAGAAGCAAAGATTTTAATGGATTAAAGAAACCAGCAAGATCAATCATTGCTTCTCCATAGCGAAGAACATTAAGAACAACAGGATCTCCCCTGAGCAAATCTTCCCACCATGTGCTTAATTTAACAGTATTTATATGAAGAACCTGCTGATAAGGATTTGCTTTAACAAGTTTTTCAAGCTCTTCCCTGTACCACGCGATTAATTCCTGATCCCAATTAATAGAAACATCATCAATAAGAATTATTATATCAATATCAGAGCCCGTGACTGTTTCCTGTTTTGCTGTTGAGCCAAAGAGAATTACAGATTTCACGATTTTATCATATTTTCTGAAGACCTTTGCTGCAAAATCCATTGCTATATCTGTTTCTTTTTTCAGCTGCAAGGTTGGAATGTTTTTTGGGTATGGTAGTTTTGATTTCTTAGAACCACGATTTCTTTTAGCACTGGTTTTCTTTGCCATGTTATGTTTTTATTCTCTCGCTTATCGCAACGATGTTTGCTATCAACGAAACAAACAATCCAAAAAAGCTGATAAGCAATCCAAATATGTCTAACGCATTTATTTTTAATAATGTTATCACAAAGTAGATTATAATTGCGAAATTTATCAAATGTGAAAGTATTGATAGAGAGTCTGCCCTTTCCATATTTTTATGACAATAAAGCCCTGATAATTCCAAATGCCAAAAGCGCCAAAGCTATTATGCCCAAAGCCCAGACAACATAATACCACGGACTTATCTTTCTGTTTTTAGCCATATTATCTCCTCCTTTTTATATCTTATAAAATATATTATCTAACATACTTTTTAAATCTTAATCATTCCATGGGTCTTCCCGACATTCTGCTTCCTTGTGCGCCTTGTGCCTGGCCCCCGAGTTCCGAAGGCAAACGGGAAAAGCCGGCTCCGAAAGTTTCATAATGCATCTGCGGAAGCATCTGCCCATAGCCTCCGAAATATCCTTGATAAAGCCCTTGCGCCTGAGACCAATAAGGAGCCATTTTCATTCCATAAATAGGCGAACCTGTTGCTTCCAAAACTTCCTGGAACGGCGAAGTCCTGAAATGCTGCCACCAATTCCCTGCTTCAATGATTTTTCTTGCATCAAATCCTTTTTGTCCGAGTTTTTCCATAATTTCCTTTAAAGGAACATTTCCCATTCCCATTGGTAATTCTGTGTGTTCAAAGCCAAAATTATCAGAAAGATGAATGTGCTTTAAGAAAGGGGCAACTTTTTCAGCCTCGGCAATTATGTCTTTTTCTGTGTAGCCATATTTCCTTAGCATGTTTATGTGCCCAACATCCCATGTTGCACCTATTAATTTCTCAGCCTGTTTTCTTGCTTCGCTTTCAGAAATTCCTTCTTTTGCGGCTTTTTTTATGAATTGTTCGCGTGAAGCTTTTACTATTTTTGCAATATCTTCTCCTGTGCTAAGAGCAAAGCCGGCAGGAGGATTTTCAATAACGAGTATAGGTGTTTTGTCCTTGAATTCTTTCCAGGCATCAAAGGCGGCATTTCCAAATGTCTCTGATGATTTTTCCGTAGCAAAATTCTCTATTGGAACATATACCTCTGGGGCATATTTGTGCTCTTTTAATTCGTTTATTAAAAAATTCATTGCCTCTGCCTGCCTGAACTGGTTATTGCCGCTTTCTTTTATCATATCTGTATATTTATTATT
>CAZGUQ010000014.1:0-6310 GCA_964529375.1 Candidatus Woesearchaeota archaeon | reverse complement strand
GTTCCTTTAAATTATCTCTTTGTTCTTGTTTTCCATATTTCCATGCACGGCTGAAAAGCGCATTTAAATGCTGATTCAAATCTTCGAGATAGTGGCTGGCAGATTGGAGGCCAATATATGCTCTTCTTGCCGGCGGAGTTAAAAGATTCAGATCAATTTCCCCCTTTTCATTTTGCACTCTCTGCAATTCTGGAAGAATATGTTCTATCTGGACATGATTTTTCCTCAAAATTTCCTGCGCTCTCTCCTGATTGAAAAAAAGCTGATTCAGAGAATTGTCCCATTCTGTCGCATTCAGGCTTTTCATTCTGTCTTCAGGAGATCTGTATCTTCCCTTTTCAAGTTCTTCCGGCTTCATTCCAGGATGATAAAGATAATGCTCAACTTCTGGTTCAAGGGGCGCAAGTTTTCCTGTTTCTTTGTTGACTACTATAAGCTTTCTGTATTCTTCTCCAGGTTTTCTTTTTCCAGGAGGCAGAAGCTCTGAGCCAGGAATTCCTTCTGCACTATGAAAGTTAACAGGAATATTTCCATCTGGATTTAATTCATGAGCTCTTTTAAGAGTATCGGCAACTTTTCTCTCTGTTGTTTCTCTTTCTGCTTCTGAAAATCCAGATCTCGGATCAATGCCGGAGACATTTATTACAGGCCCGTGCATTGAAACATCAATTCCAGTAAGTTTTGAGAGCCTGTTAACTTCTTTCAGATGCTGTTTTGGAATTGAATCAAAGATATCCGGAGAAACAGCTTCAACTTCAATTTGTTTTACTCCTGAAGACAATTTTGAAGAAACCTCTTGAATAATATTTGCTGTTCTTGGATCAGTGGTCATTCCAAAACTTCCGGGTTTTATATAGGGTTCTTTAGTTGCTGTTAATGTTGAATACCCTCCCTGATATAAATCTGAGATCGTGTAGCCTCTTTTTTCTTCTTCCATGATTATATTAGATAGAATTTGTTTAAATATTTTGCCAATCAGAGTTATTATTCAAAAAATAGCATTTATCTTAAATAAAATATAAAAATAAATTACCGGCATAAATAATATAATTTGTTTTATACATTAAAATCATTTTGAACTAGGAAGCTTTGGCCTGTATTTTTCATATTTTGCCTCTGGCCTTTCAAACTGATTTCTTCCTGCTTTTTCTACATCAAATCTTTCTGCTCTTTCAAATCTTTCAAATGATTGCGGCTGCCCGAAGCTTTTGGCTTCAGAAGCACCCTCAAAAAGATTTGCCTGGTTTGTTTGCGGAAAAAATTTCCCGTTTCTGCCAACATCTTCAAACCTTATTCTCTCTCCAGAACCTCTGACAGCTTCTGGAGGACCTAGATATTTTGGCTCGTTGCTTTGCTCTAAACCGGAAACATATTTGAAATCATCTCCAGATTCTCTGCCATTACCTGTATTTGCAGGACCTTGCGGAATTCCTCCGACGAAAATAGGTCTTGGCACTTGGGTTCCGGCGATTCTTTCAAGTACAGGTGTGTTGGCTTCAGAATCCCATCCATGCATAAACTGATGAAATTCAAGAGAGCGCAAATCAAGATCACTATCTGGTTTTTCTCCAGAACCAAAGTCTTCAACCTCGTTTTCTATAGACTCTTCTTTAGATTTTTTTAAAGATTGTTTCAGAAGCGCTGCTAATTCCAATTCTTCCAATTCTTTTTTTTCATTTTTTTTCTTTAAATCAGTCGCGCCCGGACTGTTTTGTTTTTTTGGCATGATTTATAGAAGAATATGAAATATATAAAATTTGGGTTTAATAGCAGGTTTCAATAACAGAATTTTTTAATGAATAAAACCCTTAACTAATCTATGGCTCACTCGCTATTATAATAAAATTAATTAGTGTCTTGATATTAAAAATAAATTACCCCTACATTAAAATAATCAGAGTCATACTAAGTATAACTCGGCATGCCGTGGGACTTTTTATAGACATCAAAAATTTTGAACGACATTTCCTTGGCTTTTTCTTCTGCAAAAGGCCTGAGAACTTTCTCTTCAATAAAAGATTCTTTTGCAGGCCACCAATTTTTCATTTTTGGTGATTTGCTTGCTTCTCTATTAACTTTTTCTTTCCCTGTTGAATAACCAGAAGAAGATTCGTAGCCTCCGACTAAAGCAACAAAAGGATTTGATTGGTCTTCTTGCTCGTGGCCATGTGAATGCTCTTCGTCTTTTTCCTGGAGAAAAAAGTCTATTTCGTCCTGCATCTGCTTAAGGTTTTCCCCTGTCGAACCTTCAATCAATCCAAGGACATCTTCAATGTCTGACGAATCCATTTCTTCTTCAAATTTTGCCATCTCATCTGAATTCAAGACATAAGATTTAAAAGTCACCTCTGCACGTCCGCCAAAAACATAATGTGCTTGCTGGGAAACTCTTTGCGGAATTCCTCTGAATTTAAATTCTACAAGAGTGCAGAAGTAATAATCTCTCTTGAAATTCATTCTCTCAAGTTCCTTGGGAAGAGTGCCTGCAACCGCTTCTTCCTGCGGTTTTATCTTTTGTTTTCCAAGCAATGTCAACTCAAGAAGAATCGTGTTAAATGATTTTACTAATGCCGGCTCATGTTCCATACCTTCTTGCTTCATTTCAAGCTGCTGTGCTGCTCTCAAATATGGCTTTGCCCATCTTGCATAAAGTTTTAAGGAATTAACCTGGCTTGCCAAATATGATTTTTCCAGGGCATAACGTTTTCTTAATTCTTTCTCTGAATGTTCAAGCCAATCCCTGAATTCAAGAAGCCTTGGCCTTAAAATTCTTTTAACTCTGTCATTCAAGTCGATTTTATCTACATCTTCGATATTTTTTGCAAAAAGAAAGGCATCAATCAATGTCTGAAATCCTGCTTGGCCGAGAGCCATTGCCTTTATGCTTGAATTTCCTTTTGTTATGTCAACTTTATCCATCCATATCTGCTTTAAAGCCAAAATTGCTGCTTCTTTTCTCTTTTCGTCCTGCATGGAATCATAATGGCTTAATCTGATTCTGAATTCCTTTAAATCATAAATAATATTAAGAACGCTTCTCAAAACAGTGTTTACATCTCCAAGGATCTTTGTTCCTTGCTGCTGCATTACCGTTGCTCTTTGTCCCAATTCAGCAAAATGCCCTGAACCCGGAGAAGAAGCAAAATTATCTATTATCTTTTCGGTTTCATATTTAAAATCATTCATCAAATCAAGAATAAAGAAATAAACAGGCTCCAGAGTTTCTGATGAAGAATCATAGACAAGCTTGTTTTCTGAAAGAATTTTTTCCTTGACTTCCCCTACGGGAATAGCAGAAGGATGCCCATATTTCTTCAAGAGGCTTTTTCCATTCTCCGCATATTTCTGCGGGTTTATTTTCCCTAACATTTGTCCTATGTTGGCTACCATTGTTTGAACACCTACGTTTTTCCTACACTACCTTTCCCCTTCAATGTAGATACCTCTTTCATATAAAAATAAAGATTTATCTGTTTAAAAAATATTCCTAGGAACATTTTTACAGCAAGAAGTTAGGTAATATTAATACTAAACTCCTAATTAATAATAAGCGTCAATTAGGACATTTTTAGCCCATAAGATTTAGCGTTAAATAAATAGGGTTTTTTAACATAGTTGCAATAATAACTAAATTTAAAAATAAATGTTTCTTATGTTTGGTATGGGATTTTTCGGGTTTGGAAAAAAAGACAAGGTGGTTGATCTTACAGAAGGATATAAAAGAAAGGTAGCACAAGCAGAAGCAAAAAAGGTACAGGAAAGTTCTTCTGGAAATGGCCCATTTTCATTTTTTGATTCTCCGCAGGTAACTGGAGAAGCAAATTCAGACACTGTTGATTTGTCCGATACCGCAGAGGAAAGAAAGAGGAAACTTGCAAAAAGAATATCTGATATGACTGGAAAAGTCGAGGATTTGTCAAACCAGATTTATCATTTGCAGCAAAGGCTTGAGGTTCTGGAAAGAAAGAACGATATTAGAAGAGTTTGATATTAAGATTTATTAATCTGTTTTTCTTTTATTACCTATGGTCATGAAAAAACCAAGAATTCTAGTTATTTGTTCTATGGGATTAAACAGAAGCAAATATTTGGCATCTTATTTAAAAAATAAGAGTTATAAAACAAGGTATGGTGGAATTGGAAGAATAGATAAAAAAGCACATAACCCCTTTAAACAAAAAGATATTGATTGGGCAGACCTAATTATTGTTGTTAGAAAAAGACATAAGCCCCTGTTAAAAAAATATTATAATTTAAATGGGAAAAGAATAATAGTCTTGGATGTAACTGACTCAAGAAGACTTGTGGGAAAAAAATTCCCCAAACTTGGAAAATTAGATTTTGAAGCATTCAATAATAAATGGACATATCCTCAACTAAGAAAGGCAATTAAACCTTATTTACCATTAAAATTAAAATGAAAGACCTAGAAAAAAAAGCCCGCACTTATGCGCTGAAAAATGCTGTTGCTTATGATGGCGTTGCAAGAGAAGGGTCTGTTATTTCTGCATTGTTCAATGAAGGCTTGAAGCCGAACGAGGTTAAGAAATACTACAAGAAAATTGCAGAAGTTATTCTTTCTGTTAATTCACTTTCTCCTGAAGAGCAGAAAAAAGAATTTTCCAAGTTAGAAGCAAGAGTTTCACATAGAGAAACCAGAGAAGGCTTGCCTGAATTACCAAATGCCAAGAAAGGAAAAGTCATAATGAGGTTTGCTCCAAGTGCTTCCGGACCTCTTCATATAGGACATATTATATCCAACATGGCTTCATCAATGTATGTAAAAAAATACGGTGGAAAGTTTTATATCAGAATTGAAGATACAAATCCAAAGAAAGTTGATTCAAATGCTTATGCAAAAATAAAAGAGGATTGTAATTGGATTTTTGGAAATGTTCACGAGTATATAATCCAGTCAGATAGGATTCCTGTTTATTACAAATATGCAGAAGAATTAATCAAGAAAAAAGCAGCTTATGTCTGCACTTGCTCCCAAGAGAAATTCAAAAAATACGTGGATTCTCAAAAAGAATGTCCTTGTAGAAAAATAGATGTTAAGGATAATATACTTCGCTGGAATAGAATGCTAGGTATTAACAAACCTGTATTTAATGAGGGTGAAGCTGTTTTGCGTTTTAAATCAAACATGAAAGATAAAAATCCAGCCATGAGGGATTTTCCCTTGGCAAGAGTTAATTTAGCAAAACATCCCAGACAAGGATGCAAGTATAGAGTATGGCCTTTAATGAATCTTTCAGTTACTGCAGATGATATAGAATATAAAATGACCCACGTTATAAGGGGAAAAGATCATAAAGATAATGCTGAAAGACAAAGAAAGATATACAGGGTTCTTGGAATAGAGAAAAAATTTCCCTGGACTTATTTTGTCGGAAGAGTTAAGTTTAGCGACCTCCCATTATCCAAAAGAAAAATTATGGCTGCTTTGGATGAAGGTGAATTTGAAAATTGGGATGATCCAAGACTTCCTACAATATCTTCATTGAGGAAGAGGGGATACAAACCAAAGGCTTTTGTTAAATTAACTGAGCAAAGAGGATTAAGCGAAGTTGACAGGGTTATGTCCAGCCAAGATTTTTTCAAATTGCTGGACACTTTTAATCGAGGATAATAACATTTTTAAATAGAAGTTCTTTACTAAATATATAAATTCATTAAAAGGAGGAAAATGGAAACCAAGAAAGGTTTATCAGCCATCGTGGCTACTTTGTTAATAATCCTGCTGACAATAGTTGCTGTGGGAATTATTTGGGTAGTCATAAGAAATGTGGTCCAGAGTGGAGCAGAACAGGTTGAAATCGGTGCAGCATGCGCTTCTGTTGATTTAAGTACAAGTGCGGCAGTTTGCGTTGGTACAGGCGGGGGCGGCAATTGGACATGCAATGTAACCTATTATCGTGGCTCTGGAGGAGAGGCTATTGATGGATTAAGAGTAACCTTGAGTAATGGCTTAACCAGCTTTACGCAAGATGTTCCAGGAGATGTTTCGGTTGGGGCTACAAGAACACAACCCGGAATAAATACAGGACTACTTAACACAACAGCAAAACCAAACAGTGTACAGATAGCAGCATACTTTGATGATGCTTCTGGAACTCCACAGTTGTGCAATCCATCTGGCGAATTCACTGACATAGGATAATTTTTATTTTTATTTATTTCTCCTATGTTCTTATTTTCATAGATGTAAATGGATTTAGAATGTATATCCCTTTATTTAGAGTGCCGGAGTTAAATAATAATAACTGTAACTGCATTAACTTAAAAGGCGATAAATACTCTTAAATTG
>CAZGUQ010000013.1:0-14155 GCA_964529375.1 Candidatus Woesearchaeota archaeon | reverse complement strand
CGGAAAACAACGGGGAAAGCTTCGCAGTAAGAAAAAGAATAGAGTCAGAAAAGCAGGCTGATTCAGCACGATAATTTTTATAAAACACAAACATTATTTATTTTTATGAAGAGAGAAATAAATATTAACTTACCAAATCACTCGGGATATCAAGAGTTACAACTTTCTGCAAAGCCAAGTGATTCCTATGAACCTGGAGAAACTGCGGATGGGATGGGAGAGCTCTTAGAATATTTATACCGGAATATGCCAAAAGTAGTTGTAGATAGATTAGTAAAAGACCCTAGAGTTGTTAATTTTAGAAGAATATTAGAGGATAAAGTTTAAGATTTTCTTCCCAAATATTTAAAAACGATTTTCTGTTTTCTAATTAAATCATAAAATGGCAGTACCACTTTTATAAATAAAAATGGCAGAGAAAGAAACGCAGTTTCAGAAGATACAAAGGCTTAGTTCAAACCAAAAACATATTCGGAATATTGCAACTAGTGCGCACATACATCACGGGAAGTGCATTAGTGGAAATTCCAGAGTCTTATTGGCTAATGGCTCTATATTGACTGCAAAAGATATTTTTGAAGAGGTTATGAGTAAAGGAGAAGTTTATAGGGAAAACGAGGACCATACTATTTTCACTCCAAAAGAAGAGATAAATGTATTCTCTTTGAATAAGGCAACAGGAAAAATTGAGGCAAAACCAATACAGCATGCATGGAGGCTTATTGGGGGAAATACCATAAAAATAAAACTAAGAAACGGATTTGAAATAACAACAACGCCAGAGCACAAATATATGGTTTACAGAAATGGGTTTGAATATGCGGAAGCAAAAGATATAAAATTAAATGATAGAATTGTTTCTGGAAGGAAGACAGAAGTAAATAGCCAGATAGATATTAAGAAAGAAATTTTGGAAAGACTATCAAACAAGAATTTTTATGTTAAATTAAATGAAGAATTTTCTAAAGAATTGAATAGAAAAATTCTTGACCATGGAATTAATAAGCTAAAATTAACCATAAAGCCAAAATCTTTTTACCATGGAATTTGGCAGAACAGATATAATTTAAGAGATTTAATTGGAATATGCCAATTATTTTCCATAAATTTAAATGAGATATATGACCGGATAGAGCATGTCTTTTACAGGACTGGAAAACAGAGAGGGGGAAATTCCACCCCATTAAGACTTCCGCAAAATTATCAAGAATTTTTTTATCTTGCAGGATTGTTTGTTGGAGATGGTTCCGGGAAGAAATTTATAGCTGGAAAAGAAGAGCTGGCAGAAAAGGTAATAAAGATTTGTGATTTATTAGGAATTAGAACAAGCAAAGTAAATAGACAAAATAGAACTCCGGAAATTCATACAAATAGTTTAACATTAATTCATATCTTTAACAGCTTATTTGATTATCCCCTCAAACAAAAATCCCATAATGTAAGGATTTCTGGGTTTTTGCAAAGATGCAACAATAAAATGGTTGCTTCATTTTTAAAAGGATACTTCGATACTGATGGGTGTGTTGAAAAATCAAGAAGAGCTATTACAATAAGCTCTGCAAGCAATAAGATGATTGAAGACTTGCATTTACTATTATTGAGATTTGGTTGTGTTACAATAAAGGAAAAAGATAATACTTTATCAATAAGCGGTTTATCTGCCATTAATTTTGAAAAAGAAATAGGGTTTGGTTTAAAAGAAAAATCAGAAAAGTTAAAGGTCTTAGTCTCAAAAGTTTCCGGAAGTACTGTTTGTGATACAATTAAAGTTGGCAATCAAGTGATGCTTATCAATAAGAGAGTTAAAGATTACGAGTCGCATGAACTAGCCTATATAGAAGTAAAAAGTATAGAATCTTCCTTTGAAGAAATTGTCTACGACTTTACTATTCCAGAAAACCACAACTTTTTAGCCGAAGGGATGGTTATTCATAATACGGCACTCACAGACAATCTTCTTGCAGCTTCGGGGCATATGGCTGAAAAATCTGCCGGAAATTTAGAAGCTGGAATGGCAACATGGCAGCACCTAGACGAACAAGAAAGATTGATGACTGTTGATGCTGCAAATGTTTCAATGGTTCACGATTTTCATGGCGCAGAATATCTTATTAATTTGATTGACACTCCGGGACATGTTGATTTCGGGGGAAATGTTACAAGAGCTATGAGGGCAATAGATGGAACAATTGTTCTTGTCTGTGCTGTCGAAGGAATAATGCCACAAACAGAAACAGTTATCAAGCAAGCATTAAGAGAAAGAGTAAAGCCAGTTTTATTCATAAACAAAGTTGACAGACTGATTAAGGAATTAAAATTAAATCCAGAACAAATGCAGCAGCGATTTATTGATATTTTCCATGAATTTAACGAATTAGTTAGAAAAATTGCAGAGTCAGATTTCAAGGAACGCTGGCTCGTAGATATAAAAGATGGAAGTGTTGCCTTCGGAAGTGCAAGAGAAAATTGGGCGCTGTCTGTTCCTTTCATGCAGAAAAAAGGAATAACTTTCAAAGACATATTCAGGCTTTATACTGAAATGGATGAAGTCCAGAAAAAAGAATGGGTTTGGAAAAATGCTCCTCTCTATGAGGTTCTTTTAGATATGGTAGTAAAACATCTTCCAAATCCTTTGGAAGCACAGAAATACAGGATTCCAAAGATATGGCATGGCGAGCTTGAAAGCGACTTTGGCCGTGGATTGCTGCATTGCGATCCAAATGGAAAACCCGCGTTTGTTATTACAAGAATTGTCATAGAACCTAAAAGCAGCAAAGAAATTTCTGCAGGAAGACTTTTCTCAGGAACTTTAAAGGCAGGGCAGGAGGTTTTCTTAAATCTTGCAAAGAGAAATCAAAAGATACAGCAGCTTTTCATTTATAATGGAATAAGGCCAGAGCAAATAGAAGAAATAGGGCCTGGAAATGTTCTTGCAATTGCGGGCGTGACAGGAGAAGCAGGAGAAACCATAACTCTTGAACCAGAAACTCCTTTTGAAGAATTGAAGCATATTTTTGAGCCCGTAATCACAAAGGCAATAGAAGTCACAAAAACTTCTGACTTGCCAAAGCTAGTGGAAATACTTAAGAAAGTTGCAAAAGAAGATCCTTCTATAAAAATAGAAATCAACGAGCAAACCGGAGAAAGCCTTATGAGTGGGATGGGCGAGCTTCACTTGGAGATTATTGAAAATAGAATCAGGACAGAAAAAGGGCTTGAAGTTAAAACATCTGAGCCGATTATAGTTTACAGGGAAACCGTCGGAAAAGAATCAGAGGCTATTGAGGGAAGAAGTCCAAACAAACATAATAGTTTTTACATGAAAGTCGAGCCTCTTGAGGATTCTGTTTACGAAGCAATAAAATCAGGGGAATTGCGCGAGGGAAGAGTCAAGAAAAAATCAGATGAATTATTTAATGTTCTTTCAAAACTCGGATGGTCAGGAGATAGAGTAAGAAATGTCAGAGATATTTATAAGGGAAATATTCTATTGGATGAAACTCGTGGCGAGGTGCATATAGGAGAAGTTATTGAAATGGTTCTTGACGCTTTTGAAATGGTAATGGACCAGGGGCCATTGGCAAGAGAGCCATGCATGAAAATGAAAGTCTCTCTATATGATATAAAACTTCACGAAGATGCAATTCATCGTGGCCCAGCACAGGTTTATCCTGCTGTCAGAGAATCTATTACAGAAGCAATGAAAAAAGGCGGAGCTTTCCTTTTGGAACCGCTGCAGACACATTTAATTGAAATGCCGAATAATTTTCTAAGCGCTGTCACAAAATTAGTCGGAGGAAAAAGAGGACAAATGTTGGAAGTAAAGCAAGATGAATCTGGAAGCGAGATGAGGGCAAAACTTCCTGTCGCTGAAATGATTGGTTGGAGTTCTGACCTGCGAAGTGCAACAGAAGGCAGAGGAAACAGCTCATTAGCAGATCAGACATTTGAGAAAGTCCCAGCATCTCTTCAAGCAGAAGTTGTAAGAAAGATAAGACAAAGAAAGGGATTGGCGGAGAATCAATAAAAAGTTATTGTTTTTAAGAACACATATTTTTTTAAATTAAGACATGTTTTCATTTAGCATGGTAACGGAATTTGATGAAAGAGAAGTTGAAGCTATTATTAAAGAGAAATCTTTAGTGGGTTTAATTAAGCGAGGCGAACATAAACCCCCTTTTCCTCGGGAAGTATGAAGTCATTTTCATTTGCTGGATGGTGGAAGAGGACAAGCGATTGGAGAATATTTTCCTGCTTATGAAAGAGCTTATGCTGAAGCTGTAAAATATTTTCAAGACACCGGTGTTTTAACAACTGTTGACGATGGTGTTTATATTGTATTAGGGCCGCCTGGTAATCTTATTTTCAATCCAGAAACTCCAAGGGGTGAGATATTATATTTTGTTAATAAAGGAGATGCAAAACAATATTCTCATTTATGGGCTCATAGTGGTGGCAGAGGTCTTAGAGTTAGAAGATTATCTTCTGGATAATCTGGTTAAAAAACCCAATCCAAAAGTTTTTGCAACAAAAACTTTATAAACCCAATTTTTTTTACATAGTTACTAAATTTTCTTTGTGAAAATTTAATTCAAACAATGGCTAAGCTGAAACGCCAAACACGTTTCGCAAATCCATTTTTGAAAAACAAGGAAACGAAAAATGGCTAAAGAAAAACCAAACATGAACGTCGTGTTCGTCGGACACGTCGATGCAGGAAAATCAACAGTAGTGGGAAGACTGTTGTTCGACACAGGGCTTGTTTCTGAGCAGGAAATGACAAAACTTAAACAAGAAGCTGAAAAGCATGGAAAAATCGGTTTTGAATTTGCTTATGTCATGGACAAAATAAAAGAGGAAAGGGAAAGGGGAGTGACCATTGACCTTGCATACAGAAAAATTTTAACCCAAAAATTCCAAATCACAATCATTGACGCGCCTGGACACAGAGACTTTGTCAAGAACATGATTACCGGAGCAAGCCAGGCAGATTCTTCATTTTTAGTAATTTCTGCTCCGCAAGGAGTTCAGCCCCAGACTACAGAACACCTTTGGCTTTTGAGAACAATGGGAGTGAAAAACATCGCAGTTGCAATCAACAAAATGGATGCTGTTGGTTATAAAGAAGAGAATTTCAATAAAACCAAGGAAGAAGTCGGAAAATTATTGCAGGGTGTTGGAATAAAACCTGAAAATACAACCTTTATAGCATGTTCTGGATTGAAGGGAGATAATGTTGCAAAGAAATCAGAAAACATGTCGTGGTATAAGGGGCCAACAATACTTGAGCAATTTGATTTATTCCCACAGCCTCAAATGCCAACAGATCTTCCTATGAGAATGCCTGTCCAGGATGTTTATGAAATAACTGGAATTGGAACAGTTCCTGTTGGAAAAATAGAAACAGGAATCATGAAGGTCGGACAGAAAGTAGTTGTTCTCCCTGGAAGAACAGGAACAGGAATTGAAGGAGAAGTCAAGACAATAGAAATGCATCATGAAACAATACCCCAGGCAGATGCAGGAGATAATGTTGGAATTAATATAAGAGGTATTGGGAAAAAAGACATTGCCCGTGGCGATGTAATCTGCGAGGCTGCAAGGCCTTCACATGTTGTTGAGGAATTCATAGCAACAATAACTGTAATAAATCATCCAACTGTTCTTGCAAAAGGATACACTCCTGTTTTCCATGTTCACACTGCGCAGGTTCCTTGCCAATTTATTGAACTGATAGAACAAATTGATCCAAGAACAGGAGAAATTATAAAGAAAAGCCCTGATTTCTTGAAGAATGGAGACAGCGCAAAAGTAAGAATCAAACCCCAGGGAAATCTCTGCCTTGAAACACAGAAAGAGAATGCATACATGAGTAGATTTGCAGTCAGAGATGCTGGCGCAACTGTTGCTGCTGGAATCTGCAACGAAATTGTCAAGAAGAAGAATTAGGGTTTTATTTTATAGGGTAGGAGTATCCAGTAATCCTTCTAAATATAATAAATTTGTATCAGAAGCTGCTAAAATTTTTTTTGTATTTAAGACTCTTGTAGCGGGAACTGTTGTAATAATGTGTGGTTCTGTTGGAGAATAATTCATTCTTTGCTTAACTTCTGCTGCTAACATCTCTAGGGAAGGGTTAGAAAAAATTACAGGTTGTGCTCTGCCATTTGATACATGCAATTGATAAATATCATCATCTGTTTTTTTATCTCTTTCAATAAATAATAAATATTCTTTCATACTATACTATTTATTTTTCCATATTTTATAAACAAATCTGTAATGAAGTATATTATTCTATACAATCGTTTTTTTAAAGTGTTATTTTCTAATAAAAAAATGAAATATGGCCTTTATGTTGTTAAATATAATTCCGGCAATGGAAGGAACGATGCCGTTGTTTCTGCAAGTTCTCCTTTAAGAATAAAATCTTTACTTGAAAAGAGATTGAAACATGAGGTAACTTTAGTAGGTTCTCCAATATACAAGGGTTTTAGGACAAATGTAGAAGGTATTGTTTATGATTCAAGCCGTAGCCAGCCAGGCTCTGACTGCGCAGAAGAAGGATACTTTGCACACCCATTCCCACAATCTCATTCTTTTCAACAATAATCCTTAAATAATAGCGTTTTCTCTTTTATTCATGCTTAAGCGGGAAATGACGAAAAGCGAGATTGAAAAAGACTTGCAGGGAAAGGGAAATTTTGTGCAGATAGATCATTTAAACAGATTTCTTAAAGAGCATCATCTAAGCATAGATACAAGAAAGTTTATTTTTCTTAAACTAGCTTCTCTTTATGAAGGAAGCAAACTTTTTGGAGAGGCTGCAAAGATGTATGAAAATGCTGCTGGCATGTCGCTCACTTTTGCTGAAAAGATAAAACATTATATGGTAGAAACAGATATGTATGTTAAACTTGGGGCTTTCGATAGAATAGATCAGGCTGT
This sequence comes from Candidatus Woesearchaeota archaeon, assembly GCA_964529375.1. Classification (GTDB taxonomy): domain Archaea; phylum Nanobdellota; class Nanobdellia; order Pacearchaeales; family GW2011-AR1; genus ASMP01. The sequence goes on along the minus strand of CAZGUQ010000013.1, from coordinate 7,207 downwards.
TAAAAAAGCTCTTAGCGAGGCAAATTCAAAAGAAAGAGAAGATATTCAAGTTTCATTAAAACAAATGTTTAAAGCCCAGGCTGCAGCGCTTGAATCTGAGATGAAGAGAAATCATGCAGTCAAGTTCTATGAAAGAATTTTGGACATGAAGCTTTCAGACCAGGAAAGAAGAGAGTCAAAGGAAAAGCTCTTGGATTTGTATAAGAAAACAGGCAAGCTTCATGAAGCTTTGGTTTTGGAGAAGAGTTTGGGTTAAATTCAAAAGAAAGATTTATAAATAAAACGTACAAGCATAAGATATGGGTAAAAATCTATCTGTTAGTTTTAAAGAGAAAAATGATGAAGAAATAGATGGTGATTTACTATTTACAAAAAAACCTTTAAGAGTTCTTTTTAATTTAGGAAGACCTGCTAGCTTGGAAGATATTGCAAAGATTCAATTTGGAGATTCTAATAAAGATCTTAGATATCATATAAGGGTTTTTCAAAGTTTAGAGGAAAAAGGATATGTGGTTAGAGAAGGTAAGGTATACAGGATAAACCCAAGGGTTTCTTCTTTACTAGATAGGTATTTTAGAAATAATCAATAATAAGTTTAGACAGTTCTTTTTCTAAACAAAGCCCAAATAATCCGCAAGCCTTAAAAACCCAATAAACCTTGATTTTTAGTAGAGAAATACTGCGATTAAACCCAGGCATTATGCTTGGAATTCAATCACATTCACATTCACTTTATTAGGTTTGGAGAAGAGATTTGCGCTCTTAAATGCAAAGCAGATATTTTTCTATATAATTAAATAAACAATTGGAGGAAAAAATGGCAAAAATAAGTCCTGTATCAATCAAATATATGATACATGCGAATTTTAGAGTAGAAGGAGCTTTGGAAAAGCCAGATGTAATCGGAGCTATCTTTGGCCAAACAGAAGGACTTCTTGGAAACGAGCTTGAGATGAGGGAATTGCAGAAAGAAGGGAAAATAGGAAGGATTGAAGTAGAGCTTGAAAGAAAAGACAAGATAACCACGGGAAGAATAAAAATCCCAACTGCTTTGGATCAATCAGAGACAACATTAATTGCTGCTGCAGTGGAAACAATTGAAAAAATCGGGCCTTGCGATTCTCAAATCGAGATTGAAAGGATTGAAGATGTTCGGGGCAGCAAGAGAGATTATATCATAGAAAGAGCAAAAAAGCTTATGTCTGAGTTGAAAGGCACGACAGATTCCAGAGAGATTTCAAAGGAAATTAAAGAATCTGCAAGAACAGCTTCTGTCAGGGAATACGGGGAAGAAAAGCTTTCCCATGGAGATATTTCAGGCAATGAAGTAATTGTTGTTGAAGGAAGGGCAGATGTACTCAATTTAATGAGGGCAGGAGTCAATAACGTGATTGCTATGAATGGCACAAAGCTTCCCGAGAGCATCAAGGCGCTTAGTACAGAGAAAGAGATTACTCTTTTTATTGATGGCGATCGCGGAGGAAAACTGATTGCACAAAATGTAACAGAAAATGCAAGAATAAAATACATTGCTGTTGCGCCGGATGGAAAAGAAGTTGAAGAATTGACAGGAAAAGAAATCCTTATTTGCTTAAGGAAAAAAATTCCTGCAGATGAGTTCTTTTCTAGCAGAACCAATAGGGGTTCTGCTTCTTCTTTTTTTGATAGTAAAGCAAAAGAAAAAATAAGTGAATCTTTTGACAAACAAAAGATTAAAGAAATAGCAGATAGTGTCAAAGGCACAAATAAAGCGGTTTTTTTAAATGAAAATCTTGAAGAAATAAAAAGCGTTTCTGCTAAAGATTCTGCAGGAACATTAAGAAGGCTAAGAGGCAAACCCATGGCAATTGTGATTGATGGAACTGCAACAAACATATTGATAAGTTCGGCTGAAGAAGCAGGAGTTAAAGTAATAGTGGCAAAGAATTTCACGACAACAGACACCAAGATAGAATTGATGAGTTTTTGATTAAAATGACATTAATAGACTTGCTAAATGCGATTCCTAAAAGCGATAGAGTAAGAATAGAAGAAATTGATGATAATGAAATAAAGGTTTCTGTTAACAATGGCAGTTGTTATATGCGAGTATTAAGAATTTATTCACATGGAAAAAGTGCTGAGTTTCTTGATATAGATGATAAATGGGATGAGTTAGATGGTGCTTTAGAAGATGATATTTTTTATAGAAAATTTCCAGAATTATTAAAAATAAAGAGGGTTCTTAACAGCCTCGATTATCACATTATGTTCTAATTTCACCCCCTGCCACTCACACTCAGTACTATTGTAACTTAGGAATTACAACAACACCATAAAGTTTATAAGGGAAACCGCGGTTTACAATTTTAACGGAAACCTAGTTTCCTTTGTACAAATAAATAAAATGATACACACAATGGAAAAGAAATTTTTAGTTTCTTTCCTACTAGCGGTGAGCGTTTTGCTTCTTGCTGTTAATGTCAGTGCTGCACCATTGGCCACAATAACGAATGTTGAAGTTGATGGAGTCAATGTTGCAAGCAATCCGGCAATAGTTGTTGGAGAAACTGTAATTGTAAGAGTTGATTTCAATTCTTCAGTTAATGCATCTGATATTACTATAGAAGTAGAGCTTGAAGGCGATAAGAAAGATGTAAGGGCTGAGACAAGAGCTTTTGACGTTGAAACAGGTTTTGAGTATTCAAAATCTCTTAAGCTCGAAGTTCCTTTTGACCTTAAAGATACGCTTAGCGGCACTGTGACATTGAATGTCGATGTTAGCGGAGATGGCTACAAGACATCAACAAGTTACACGCTAAGATTGCAAAGAACATCTTTCGATGCAAGCATAATGTCTGTCAATGTTCCCCAGACAGCCGACGCAGGAGAGTTATTCCCTGTTGATGTTGTCCTGAAGAATCTTGGTTACAACAACCTTGACGATGTTTATGTGACTGCAAGCATACCTGCCCTTGGATTGCAAAGAACATCCTTTTTCGGAGATCTTGTTGCGCTTGAATGCGATGAAGATAGCACAGCTGTTGAGAATTACGGCGTCAACGTATCAAGAAAATGCAATGAAGATGATGAAGATACTGTATCCGGAAGGTTGTTTTTACAATTGCCATGGGACGTTGAATCTGGTGTTTATGCACTTGAAGTAAGTGTTGAGAATGATGACACTGTTTCAACCAAAACAGTACAGGTTGCTGTAAAGAATGCCTTTTCATCTGGAAACTTTATTGTTTCTGGAAATCAGCTGCTTATCGTTAACCCAACAAATGATGTAGTTGTCTACAGGCTTGTTCCTGAGGCTACAAGTGGCGTTTCTGTGAGACTGAGTGACAGCCTTGTTGCTGTTCCTGCAGGATCAAGTAAAAATGTCATGGTTGAAGCAAATGCCGCAGACACACAGACTTATGTTGTGAATGTCTTTTCTGCCGACGGTTCATTGATTGACAAAGTCACATTTACCGCAACAGGCAGCTCAGACACTGCAACCAGTCCAGTTGTTGTACTAACAGTGGTTCTTGCAATAATCTTTATTGTATTGCTTGTCGTACTGATAGTATTGGTTGGAAAGAAGCCAGAGAAGGAAGAATTCGGAGAAAGTTACTACTAAATTAATTTTTTATTTTTTATTTTTATTTAGTCTTTCTCTATTTTTTTTATATTCATAAGAAAAAATGGAATACTTAACAAGAGAATTTATATCAAAAAATAAAGGAACAATAATAGATTATTGTCTTAGTAGGGCTGGACAGATATTAGCTATAGGAGGAGCAATCTTATCTACTAACAAAGAATCTTTTATGGGGTTTTCATTAGTGACAGCGGCTTATATATTTTCAAGTGCAGGGGTTGATGTTTCTAGAGCAAAATTATCTCATGCTAGAGGGTTAGAAAGAGAGGTTTCTGAATAATCATTCCCCACAAACGGCACGAATAAAAAGCCAGGCACTTTCTTTTTTAGCTCAAACACATTTTTTTCTCTTTGCAAAACCAAGAGGTCTTGTTCAAACCTTGAGCCTTTTGGAGCTACAAGAAGCCCGTGATTCTTCAGCTGGCTGAGAATTTTTTCTGGAATCTCATGATGTGCAGCACTTATAATAATTCTATCAAATGGTGCTTGTTCTGGCAAACCTGAAAAGCCGCTTTTGCTGTAAATCCGGACATTTTTGTAGCCAGAAAGAGATTTTCTTGATTTCTTTCCCAGTTCTGGAATTACCTCCATTCCAAAAACTCTGCCTTTCTCTCCAACAATTTCTGAAATCAACGCAAGAACATAGCCAGAACCAGAGCCTATTTCAAGAACCTTTTGACCCCGTTTTAAATCAAGCATTGACAGCATTACTGCAATTGTGTATGGCTGGCTTATTGTCTGCCCTTTTCCAATTGGAAGAGGAATGTCTTCGTATGTCATTCTCTCAAGTTCTGCAGAAATGAAATCCTCCCTGCTGACTTTGGAAATTGCATCTAAAACAGGAAAGGGAATTCCTTTTTCCTTAAGGCTCTGAAGAAGCTGTTGTTTTTGGTTCATTTTATTATAATTTAATAGCTTGCTCCTTTCAGTCGCTCGGATTTATAAAATGTTAATATAATAACAAACAACGTTAGGCTAATTTTAAGCAGTTAATTTTATTTATATTATTAAAAGAATCTGGAATTTATATATCTTTTAGAATAATTAAGATTATAAAGAGATTTCTTTAACTTAATTCTATGATTATTACTACTAAGGGTCCTGATCAAAAAATTTCCTTAGAAAATCGTTTAAAGATTGATTCAGAATTAGAAATTATCAGAAATATGGAGATAATATATGAAAACGGCAACAAATCTAGTGAACAAAAGGCTGATGAAAGATATGTTCGTGTTTATTTTGCTTTGTCTCCTGCTCCGCAATTTAATTATAAGGTTAGAGATTTTAGACAGGGTGCCTTATTAGGCAAAAAAAGATTTACTTCTAGAGATTTAGCCGTCAAACCTTCAAACTAATTATCTTACTAATCCCATCATGCATGCTGACGCCATAAAGATTCGTGGCTCTGCTTATAACTTCATCATTGTGTGTTATGACAATATACTGGCCCCGCTGCATGTATTTGTTCAGCAAGCCCGCAAGCCTTTCTGAATTTCTTTTATCAAGAGCTGCATCTATTTCATCAACAAGATAGAAATGATATGGTCTGTATTCCTGAATTGCAAATATGAGAGAAAGAGCAACAAGTGTTTGTTCTCCTCCTGACAGAGATTTAACATCAAAGTATCTTCCATGTCCTGTCTTAACTGTTATGTTAACTCCAGAACCATCGGCAAAGGGATCTTTTGGATTTTCCAATTCAAGATAAACCTGGCCTTTTGTGCTTAACTGCGAAAAATTTCTTGTAAAAAGTTCATTTATTGTTTTTAGTGTTTGCAGGAATGCTTTTTTCTTTTTAACATCTATCTCATGAATTATTCTTAAGATGCTTTCTTTTTCCTTGGAGATGATTTCTGCTTTTTCCCTTATTGAATCATATTCTTTTTTTATAGAATCATAAACTTCCAGAGAACGAAGGTTAACAGAACCCAAGGTGGAAAATACTTCCTGAATCCTGGAAAGCTTTTCTAATAAAACATCTTTTGAAGCTTTTATTATTTCTATTTCGCCGAAACCTGCTAGATCTGTTTCAAGATTGCTTGCCTCTGCTGAAATCCTAGCTTTCTCTATTTTTAATTCATTTGTTGCCTGTTCTATTAGTTGGATTTCATGCTGTTTTTTTGAAATCTCCAGATTGAAATCGCGGATTCTTCCCTGGGCGAAATCTCTTTCTGCAATTAGCTCGCGGAATTTTTTGCTGAGCTGTTCTTCCTGAATTTTCTTTTTTTCCAGGATGTCTTCTTTTTCTTCAATGATTTCAGACAAAGAAGCTAAATCCTCGCCTAAATCCTCCTGGTTTCTTGATGCCTGTTTAATGGAAATTCTCAAGCGTTCTATTTCTCTTTCCTTAAAAGCAACTTCGGAACCAACAGTTTCCTTTGTCCTTGCAGAGATCTCCTGAACTTCAACTCTTAGGGTTTCATATTTTTCTTCTATGTTGGAATTGCTTTCTGTTTCTGCTTCAAGCTTTTTCCATTTTTTTTCAAGGACAAAAATCTCCTCTTTTATTTCATCTGCTTTTTTCTGCAGAATTCGTATTTGCTCTTTTTTTTCTTCTATTGCTGCAAGCTTGGCTAAATCTGCATCTGTCTTTGTTATTTCCTGTGAAATCTGCTCTATATCTCTTGCAATCAACGATTTTTTGTTGGAAACCTCATTTAGTTCCTTGTCTGCGGACTCAACCTGTTTTTTCAGTGATTCCAGTTTTGGAAACATTTCTGATTTTATTTCCTTCAAGTGCTCAGGGGTTATTTTGCTCTTGCAAACAGGGCAAATGTCTAGCTTTGAAATCTTTTCTAGAATTTTATCCTGGTTTTCTATTTCTGACTCGCAAAGATATGTTCTTTTTTCTAAATCAGCTGCCAAGTTGGATAAGTTTGCAATAGTGTCTTTTTTCTCGGCAAGAGAATGCCTCATGGAATCTAGTTTTTCATGAGAAGATCTTTTATCAAACAGGGTTAGGGAAACTGCCTCTATCTGCTTTAAAAGAAAATCTGATTCGCTGGTGTAATTCTGAAACAAAGAGTTTTTGTCTTGAAGTCTTTCCCTTATATTCTTCAGTTCTGACTTTGCCATGTAAAAATTCTTCCTCAGGATTTCAAGTTTCTCAAGCTCTGCTTTCTTTTTTGCAACCTCCTTGTCCTTGCTTTCAACAGAAGAACCTTTTCCCAAATTTTTTATTGCCTCTTCTAATTCCTTTAATGTTCTCTGCATTTCTTCTTTTTCCTTTAATTCCTCTGAAATCTTTGAAGCATAATTCTCTTTTTTCACATGCAAACCGGCAAGCTCTGCCCTGAGGTTTGCAATTTCCATATTGAGCTTTTCCTGCTCCAAACCTGTTGATTCCTGCATCTTTTTATTTATGCCAGAGATTTTCAGCTCTGTGTTTCTTATCTCTGTTTCAAAACCAACAATTGTTTTTCTTGCTTTCTCCAGTTCTTTGTTTTTTCCCAAGATTCCTGAATCAACATTTTCCAGTTCTTTTTTCTTTGCAGTCAGGGAAGAATGAATTATGCTTGCCTTGAATTTCCTGATATCTGCTTCAAGCTTTTTATATTTCAAAGCCTGCTGTCTTTCTTTTTC
>CAZGUQ010000012.1:0-15364 GCA_964529375.1 Candidatus Woesearchaeota archaeon | reverse complement strand
ACATTCTAAAGTCAATGACTCCTGAAGAAAAAGAAAATCCAAATCTTCTTGAAAAGCAAACATCGAGAATTGCAAGAATTGCAAAAGGCGCAGGAGTAAATAACAGCGACATCAGAGCGCTTTTAAAGCAATATAACTTATTAAATGAAATGTTAAGTTCTGGAAAAGGAATGGACATGTCCCAGGGTTTCAGCCAGAAGCAAATGATGAAACTAGCAAAGAAATTCGGCAAAGTCAAAAAGATGAGGTTTTGATTATCATGAAGAAAGCGATTATAGTTCATGGCTGGGATGGTTCTCCAGAAGAACCAATGCATAGATGGTTAAAAAAAGAATTAGAAAAAAGAGGGTATGATGTAATAGTTCCAAAAATGCCAAATCCAGGAGAACCAGAGATTGGAGCATGGGTTTCATACTTAAATAAAATTATTGGAAAATTAGATGAAAAAACTCTTCTCATAGGACATAGTATTGGATGCCAAACAATAATGCGATATCTAGCAAAAGAAAATTTTAATGGAAAAATAAATATTATATTTATAGCAGGATGGTTTAAACTTGATAATTTAGAAAGTAAAGAGATTGAAGCCATAGCGAAACCATGGTTAACAATACCAATAAATTTCAATAAGGTTAAACAGAAGATTAATAGCCTTGTAGTATTTTTATCTAACAATGAACCATACAATTTTGTTGATTATAATGCCAAAATGTTCAAAGAAAAATTAGGAGCAAAAACAGTAATTTTAAAAAACATGGGTCATTTTTCTGAGGATACTGGAGTTAAACAATTGCCAGAAATCCTTCAATTTATAACATGAAATACAAAATCTTCCTGTTTATTTTTGCAATAGGCCTGATAAGCTCAATAATTATAACTTCAAATAATTCTACAGGAATATGTCAAATTGGAGACGGTTGTGATACAGTAAATAATTCTTCATACGGCTCAACTCTCGGAATAAAAAATTCTGTTTATGGTATCTTCATTTTCTCATTTATGATTTTGCTTACTTTATTCCATATGAAAAGGCCAAACAGACATACAAGAAGGATAATTCACACAGCAGTTATTATTGGCTCTATAATTGCTTTATATTTCTTATATATACAATTCTTTATAATAAGAGTTTTTTGCACATATTGTTTAGTGGTTGACTTAGGCTTGCTTGTTTCTCTTATATTTTTATTCTGGCTTTGGGAGCATTAGATGACAGAAAAAATCCTGCAGCAAGGAGCAGAAGCATTGATAATTCTTAAAGATAAAGAAATCATCAAACGGCGTATAAAAAAATCTTACAGGCTTCCTCAAATAGATGAAGAAATCAGAAAATTGAGAACAAGAACAGAGGGAAAACTCCTTGAAAAAGCTTCTAAAATAATAGATGTTCCAAAGGTAAAAAAAGTAGATGAAAAAACAAAAGAAATAGTCATGGATTTCGTCAATGGAAAAAAACTTTCTAATTTCCTTGATTCTTTTACATTAGAAAAACAAAAAACCATTTGCAAAACTATTGGAGAAGAAATAGCAAAGCTTCATGATGAAAATATAATCCATGGAGACCTAACAACAAGTAATATGATTTATGTTAGTAATGATAAGCCCGACAAAAGAAAAAGAGGTGATAAAAATATTAATGAAATAGAAGAAGATGTTAATGTTAAGAACAGAATTGAAAATAATGATTTAGTTATTAAAAATGGGGAGGTGGGCGGGGTAAATAATGGCTCAAATTTCAAAATCTTCTTCATAGACTTCGGCTTAGGCTTCCACAGCCGCAAGATAGAAGACAAGGCAGTTGATTTGCATCTTCTAAGACAAGCTCTAGAGGCAAAGCATTTCAGACATTGGCAGGTCTTGTTTGATGAATTCTTGAAAGGTTACTCTATATCGAAACATGATAGCCTAGTCAAGATGCAATTCAGAAAAGTAGAAGCTCGAGGCAGATATAAAGAAAGGTATTAGCCTTCAAAAAACTTTATTCTCTCTCCAAACTGTTCTCTTAATATCTCATATATTGCTTGGTAAGGTATATGCATAGATGTCTGAAACATCTCCTTGCTTTGACCCCCAACAGAAACATCAACCAACTTATCTCTTATTGGTGGATGGCCTAAGAAAATAATGTCTTTAATTTCTACCCCCATGCTTGAAATTAGTGGGAATGGACTGCAGGTTCCCCATATCATTCCACTTGGAACTAATGCTGAATTAATCCAATATCTTTCAGATTTTGAGCGGGACATTCCTAGGATTTTTGGGAAAATATCTTTTGGATTAACATTTCTCTCAAATTCAGGAGTTACCACACCCACGAATGGCAGACCATTCTTGCTGAAGTATAATGCCTTCACAATTCTATCAAGAGTCCAATCATTAAATTCAGGACTTTCTCTTAAAAGATCTAATTTTTCTGCACAAGTGATGGTTGGTCTTGTATGATAAACTAACTTTGATTCATATCCAAGAGATTCTCCAATCTTAAAAATATATTGTTGTTCCTTATGCAATTCTCCGTGCAACATTTTCTATTATTCAGGAATAGCCCCACCAGGATTCGAACCTGGGTTTCAGCCTTCAAAGGGCCGCGTCCGTGACCGCTAGACGATGGGGCTTTAATTTTATTTAAGATTAAGGGTATTAAAAACTTATCAATTAAAATTTTTCATAATTACCTAAAAGCCCTCTTGTAAAAAATCTCTCTGTTGACTTCTTGTTTGCTTGGATTCAGATTTCTAAAGAAATTCAAGAAGCTGTTTTGCCTGTATTTCTCTCCGACAAGAACAGAAGCAAGCTTCATTAATTCCTTCCTTCAGAATTTGGTTTGTAAAATGTCGATGGCTCCATGGCTGAAAGAGCTCTTAAGACATTTGTGTCATAAGGAATTCTTGCAAGAACAGGAATTTCCAATGTTTCTTCAATATCTTTCAAAGAAAGCTCAAAATCTTTACCATGAACTTTGTTTACTATAAGTCCCGAAATGGGAACGCCACGTTGTTTTGCGAGTTTTGCAGCCTTAATGCTTGTGCTCATAGTTACATGGTCTGCGGTTGTAACAACAAGAATTTCATCAGATGCCAGCATGACTCCAAGAGTCTCTTGATCCAGAGATGGAGAGGAGTCAATTAGGATTACATCGTAGCTTCTTTTTACATTTTTCAAATGATCTTTAAGCTTTAAGGGCTCAACTTCAATATTATTAAAAATAGATGCAGGCAAGATATCCAAGCCTTCTTGCTTTTGTATAGCTTCCTTTGTTGTTGCATTCCTGTTAAGAACATCATGAAGTGTTCTCTCTGGATTGACAATATTAAGATGCAGACCCAGATTTGGACTGGAAAGATTTCCATCAACAACCAATGTTTTTTTTCCAAGCCTCGAGAGAGCTCCGCCAAGAGCTGCAACAACTGTTGTTTTTCCCACGCCCCCTTTTAGGCTTACGATTCCTATGGTTTTGCCCATTATAAGAAAAGACTTTTCATATTTAAATACCTTTAACTCAGTCATGCCTACGACGTGAGATCCTTTCACGGAAGTCTCTTGACGAGTTTTATTTTTTCACATTCTTACTCTGTTTTACTCGAAAAATACAGGAAAACTTTAAAAATGAACTTCTTTATGTAATGAGATGCCAAAGAAAAAGAAAGAAAAAACAGAGAAAAACCCTGTAAAAGAAAAGATAACAGAAAAAGAATTTGAAGCCAAAGTTGTAGAATTATCTGAAAAAGGCCTTACAGCTGAAAAAATAGGAGAAACTTTAAGACAGCAAGGCATTCATCCAAAAGAATATGGAAAAATATCAAAAATTCTAAAAGCGAAGAATCTCTATCAGGTTCCTGAAATACAAAATCTTAAAAAAAGAGTTGAGGCAGTCTCTGCTCACTCGGAAAAAAACAGGCAAGACAAAAGAGCAATAAGGGAAAAAGAAAGATTGATTGCTTTATTGAAAAGACAGAAAGAATATCATAAAATAAGCCAATAATGGTTAAAAAAGAGAAAGAGTTAATATAATAAAGCAGGTCAATAAAGGGTGTTGTAGATTGTTAGATAAATTAAATTTTTATATAAACCTAAAAAAAGAGGTGATAACAAAAATGAAAAAAGAGGTGCAAGAAGTTTCACTGAATGAAAAGATAAAAGAAGTAGCTGAAAAGTTTATTAAGATTACGGAAAAAAAAGAAATTCTTGTTGTAAGTCATTTTGATACAGATGGCATTTCTTCTGCAGCAATAATGATTCAGGCGTTAAAAAGGCTGGACAGAAAATTCTCCTTGAGAATTCTTAAGCGATTGGATCCGGAATTCATATATGAACTTGAAAAAGATAAATCTGTTATTTTCCTGGATCTTGCCTCTGGAATGCTTAATCAAATAAAAGATCATGGATTGAAAGAAGTGTTTATCATTGACCATCATGAAATTGTGCAGGAAATTCCGGAAAGTGTTACAATGGTAAATCCAATGTTGCATGGCAAGGAAAAAATCAGCAGTTCAGGCCTAACTTATTTATTCTGCAGGGAAATTAATCCAGGAAATAAGGATCTTGCAAAGCTGGCTGTTTTGGGAATGATAGGAGATTTAATGGAAGGTCAGATAGAAAAATTAAACAACGGCATTCTTGGCGACGGTGAAATAAAAAGAAAGAGTGGATTGCTAATCTATCCTTCAACACGGCCTGTAAATAAAGTTCTTGAATACAGCTCTAACCCTTATATTCCGGGAATTACGGGAAGTCCTTTCGGCATCACAGAGCTTTTAAGAGAATCTGGCATTGAGCCCTTGAACGGGAAATATAAAAGCATCATAGAATTAAGCGAGGATGAAATGAAAAGGCTCGTGACAGCCATCATGCTAAGAAACCCCAATACAAGAAGCAAGGAAATAGTAGGTGATATTTTCCTTCTGAAATTTTTTAATAAGCTTGAAGATGCAAGAGAAATCAGCGCAATGGTTAACGCCTGCTCTAGGCTTGATGAGCCAGAAATTGCTCTCCAGTTTTGTATGGAAATTCCAGATTCAAGAAAAAAGGCAGAGACAATCCATACCAGATATAAGCAGCACATAATCTCTGGTTTGGAATTTGCAAGAAATCCCGACAATAAGGTGCATGGCCGGGGATTTTTGATAATAAACGCCAGAAACAGCGTAAAAGACACTATAATAGGGACAATCGCAAGCATTCTTTCAAATTCTTCGTTGTATGAAGAAGGCACGATAATAACAACAATGGCTTACTATGAAGACAAGATAAAAGTGTCTGCAAGAAACGTTGGCCGCACAGGCAGAAATGTCCGCGAGATTCTAGATCCTATTGTAAGAGAAATTGGGGGAGAGGTTGGTGGCCATGAATTTGCGGCCGGCTGTGTCATCAGCCAAGACAAGGAAAAGGAATTCATAGATGCTCTTGTTAAAAGCTTCGAGATAGAATTGGTAAAGATTTAATTTCTCGTTAAATCTTTACTTATAAGTAAGTGTATTAATAATTAAGATAAATTACAACCTATTATAAAATAATTCTCTTTATTATTAAATTAGATAATCGCTAAAATTTCTTTAATCAAAACCCTTAAAAAGAGCCTCTTTTTTCTATCTTAATGAACCTAGAAGTTGGAGATATTGTTTTATGCACTGTAGACAGGATAGTTGGAACTACTGTTTTTGTCCATATAGAAAACGATGGAGAAGGCTCTATAGTATTCAGCGAGGTGGCTCCTGGAAGAATAAGAAACATAAGAGATTATGTTTTCCCAAAGAAAAAAATCGCCTGCAAGGTTTTAAGAATTTCAGGGAATCACATTGACTTGTCTCTGCGCAGAGTCACTCTAAAAGAGCAGAAAGAATTAAAGGAAAAATATCAGCAAGAAAGAAGCTTCCTAAGCATCTTAAAAGCCATCTTAAAGGAAAAAACAGACGGTGTTATGGAAGAAATCTCGGAAAAAGGAGGATTGTTCAATTTCCTGCATAATATAAAAGAAAATCCAAAAGAGCTTGAAAAGATTGTGGGAAAGCAAGAATCAAAGAGGATTTTTGAGATTTTAAGCAATCAAAAACAAAAGACGCAGATAATAAAGAGAGAAATACTGCTCAAAAGTTCAGAACCAAACGGGGTTGAAATCATAAAGAGCATTCTTGGAAAAATAGAAGATGTAGAAATAAAATATATTTCTGCAGGTAGATATTCCTTGAAAAAAGAAGGCGCTGATCTTAAACAGGCAGACCAAAAACTAAGGGAAATTCTTGAGTCAATAGAAAGAAACGCCAAGAAATCAGGGGCGGATTTTAGCATTGTAAAGAAGTAAATAAAAAAAATTCTTTGGCTTTTGTTATTTATTAATAATGCATAAAACTTAAAAACATAGTTTTTTATGAAAATATATGGAACAAAGAGGGATATCTCCATTTCACGTCATATTATTGGCTATAATCTTCGATCCTAAAGAAAGAAAGATTCTTATAGCTAAACGCGGAGATAAGGACGAAGATATAAAAAATCTCAGGTGGCAATTTCCAGAAGGAAGATTGAGAAAAGGCGACGATATTGATGCTGTTTTAAAAACAAAGATAAAAGAAAAAACAGGATTGGAAATCGAGAATCTTGGGGCTGTCTTTTCAAAGGTTTTCTCAGAAAAAGAGGATATTCTTGCAATATATTATTTATGCGAAGCCGTAGGTGGAAAAGAAAAGCCAGCCAATGACTTTACAAAGTTAAAATGGGTTTCTCCAAAAGAGCTTGAAAAGCACTTCACAACCTCTTTCCATCCAAATTTAAAGGAATATTTGCTTAATATTGGATAGATTAAAAATTCTTAAAGAAGAATTCTTTTAACTTAAAGGGTGATAAAATATCTTAAATTAATGATTAATCTGCGACATTTGCATATTGTTAATTAACTAAAAAAGGATAGATAATAGACTATGGTTAACTATTGTTTATAGATGATAAGACCAAGAATTCTTGTTGGCTTAACAGAATTTAGAGAAAAGCATATTTTAATAAGATAGGTAACATGATTAAAGAATTATCCTAAATTAAACTTTATATAAACTAAAAATGTCTAAGCTAAAAAAGTGCAAATCTTGCAATTCCTATACATTAAAAGAAAATTGTCCTAAATGCGCCAATAAAACATCAGACGCCCATTATAAATTTGTTAGAGTAAGAGCCATGCAGGAACAGGTTCAAAGATAGAAACAATTTCTGGATTTATGTTTCTCCATCTTCTATCCATAGCTACAATTATTTCTTTTGGATTGCTTCCAATAAGAGCAATTGCTTCTAACAAAGAACCTCCAGTTGTTGTAACATCATCAAGCAAAATCCAATTGCCTTTTGGATAATCTCTTTTTAGTTCACCATCATGTATAGTTGAAAATTTAGAGTTGGGAAATCTAGTATGTGTTGCAATTGCCATACTAGCTCCCCCGGTAGCAATCCCAATATAATGCTCACTTTTTGGAATTTTATCAAGAACATATTTTAAATAAAAGTCATTTTTCAACATAGAATTAACATCGTAACGGGCATTAGAACGCAATCCACTGTGCAGGACAAATTTTCCATATTCAATAAACTCCTCAGGAAATCTTGGTTTTTGAATCATTCTAAACTAAAGTCTCCTGCTTCTCCTCAAGCAAGGCTCTTCCATATTTTCCATCATAGCCTGGAGCGACTTTTATTTTTTCTTCCCTGTTTTTTAATATCAATTCAACTAGCTTAGCATCAAAGCCTTTTCCTAACAAACTCTCTTTAGAAACTTTTAACAATATATTCAGCTCATTTTCAAAGCTCTTTATTAATCCATTATATATTTCCCATGTCTTTTTGCTTTCTATAGGGCTCCCTATAACGAGGGAAATGACTTCGTGCAGCGGAAGAATTTTGTAAAAAGACTTTGCATTTGCTGGCTTATGTCCTTGTGGAAAACTAGATATGCTCTCAACCCTATACTCAACTCCAATTGTCATCTTTTTTTTGCAGACGGGGCAGATTCCTTTAAGTTCTTTTGTTCTTTCGAACGAACAGGAAAATCCGCAATTTCTGTGTCCATCCCAATGATATTTTCCATATTCAGGAGGCGTTTCAATTGTTCCTTTTAACCCATGGCCTGTTCTTATTGCCTTTATTATATTGTCGTAACTTAATTCTTCAATTTCAAAGATTGTTGCCTCTCTTCCCAAACGCCATGGCCAGAAGCTATGTGCATCTGAAAAACTGACTATAGACTTGTTTTGCAGTTCTTTTATTCTCCAATTCATTGCAGGATCACTAGACATTCCTGTTTCAATCGCATAAATTTTGTCTGTTTGGCTTTGAAAACAATCACTAAGCGAATCAAACCCTGAATCGCTACCAAAAACTCCAAACCAGGGCGTCCAGGCATGGGCTGGAATTATTTCTATTTTATCGTCTATTTCCTTAATTTCCCTTACAAAATTCTCGCATGTTATTCCAAAAATAGGTCTTCCATCATAATCCAATCTTCCTTTGCTTCCTAAAAATCCTGTTATTAAATCAGCAGTCTTTCTGTTTGGCGCAAAGATTAAGAGATGCACAGCTCTTCTTTTTCCATCTTGGGAATACATCAAACTAACTTCTGTCTGCCATATAAAAGGAAAACCAGTCGCTGTTCTTAAGATTCCCTTATCATCTTCTGTAAGTTTTTCGTTTATTTCTTTCCTTCTTAAAGGATGCTGGAAATCGCCAACGCCAAGCAAATCAATGCCCTTCATTCTTGCATATTTCTCAAGATTCTCTATAGAAATATTCTTGCTCGTGGCTCTGGCATATTTGGAATGTATCTGCAAGTCCGCAATAATCTCCATCATTCTTGAAAAAATGCCTGAGTTTTTAAGGATTTTGTTATTTGGTTATGTTAAATTAAAAGTCCACGAAAAAGACTAATTTTATCAATTTATCTAAGAAATCTTTAACTTTTTAATTATAAAACAGGTTTTGCGCTAGCTTAAAATATAATAAAATCCCTTAAATTAACGATTAATCTGCGACATTTGCATATTGCTAATTAACTAAAAAGAGTTGGTAATAAATTATGATTAACTATTATTTATAGGCTATAAAATCACAAATTTGCCGTTCAATTTAGAATCAATAGATTGTTAATTTTTTATTTAATTAGGGGGGTATAAAGTGTTATTCAATAAGTTTTCCTATAGATTAACTAAGCGCTGCTCTTCTTTCTGACAGCCATCCAAACCAAAACAACAATTACCAGAACTATCAATATCCACAACCAGGTTAGGCTTCTTCCACCACCATCTTCTGTAACTTCTTCGCCTGTTGCTGTTGTTCCCTCACCTGGAACAAGACTTCTCTCTGAAACCGCAAAATAACTGAATGAATCAAGAGAAACATCATAATAATAATGAGTATCATCCTCAGAAGCATATGTTGTTGTTAATTCATTCCACTTGCTGCTTGTTTCATCGAACTTGTAAACACTAATCTTGCTCTTGTCTACACTATTTGAAGAAGCCCATGATTTTTCAACCTTAAACTGTACATTTGCTTTGTCAAGCTTGCCTTCTACGTTCTGTGCATCAATTTGCACATACTGATATACTTTTCCTGTCTTTGAAACAGAAACCTCTGCAGGCTTTCCAGCATATTTGGTTACAGTAACCTTGACATTTTGCGCCTCGCTATTTACGGTAATTTCTACTTGCTTAACAGCCAATGTAGAATCTGTGTATTTAACAATAGAGGCAGCTCCAGGAGTTATCTGTGTGAACGTATTCACGGCTGGTTTTGATGTTCCACCACTTGCTGTTCCACCACCACAACCATTTGTTGCAAATGTTGCTGTTGCATCTGCAGAATGCCCGTTTGCATCTGAACAAGTTACAACATAAGTATATGATGCAGCACAGCTTAATCCAGATTCTGTCAAGCTGGTTGTTCCTGAAACAGTTGCTCCAGCCCTATCAACAGTACAAGAAGAAACGCCTGTTCCGGCATCGGTTGCACTAATTGCCAAAGTTATTGTATCTTTTGTTATAGTAGTAGCGCTCAATTCAACAGTGGGTCCGTTTGAGTCAATGAAAACTACAGATGATGCTAGCAATCCAACTAAACCTGCAGAATTATTCACATATATATTAATTGTTGCATTCCCATCATTCATGCTTTTCAAAGATAATGTAGTGGTGTTACATGTTCTATAAGTGCTATTAACAGCAGTTGAAGTTAAAGTTTGATTTGTCCCATTGACATTAACAATGCAGGGAGAAGTTGAAGTCAAAGGAGTATCAATAAAAGATATATTTATTGTAAGATTTGTGTTATTTGACAAAGTTCCATTTGCATAACTAAGCAAGAATACTGTTGGAGCGCTATTATCAACAGTAACTGTAAGGCTTGAATCTGATTGGTTTCCATCAGAAACTGTCCCATTTCCACGGGCAACGAATGCCCAGAAAGTAAAGCTAGCATTAGCATCAATTACTCCATTTGTATTCCAAGTAGTATTCCATCCAATATTAGTCACGTTTTCAACAAAAGAGGCAATTGTTATATTTGTCCCATTGGCATACATAGCATAAAACCATGCTCTTGTCAAGTTTGTATAACTTCCATTGTTTATATCAAGAGTTGCATTAAGAAGATAAGTTGTACCTGAAATGTTAGCGCTTACTGCAGGTGTATTCAATGTCAAGGTAGCACTAACAAAATTCATTGAAACAAAAATCATTCCTAATACAAATAAAAATCCCAGAACCTTGAAATTTTTTCCTCTCATCTTCATCCTCTTTTCTATGTAATATAATTTCACAACGTTTATAAATCTTTCTCGTTGTGGAATGTTCTTTTAATATTAAAAAACTTAGGTTTATAAATCTTTTTCCTGATTTTTATGCTTTGAGATATATTTGGTATTTCGACTAAAAAATTTTTAGGGTAAAAAGAATGTTCTTCAACAGCATATCTTTTTATATAGAAGGCAGTTCAAAATATAGATATCCTTAAGCCCCTATAGTTCAACGGACAGAAATATTTATATAGAGACACTTCTTCTAAAATATGAATGAGAATTTTATTAACAAAAAACTCTCGTAAAAAATTATTTAATCTTTTAACAAAAAAGCATAAAGTTTCCAACCTTAGAGAATTATCAAAAAAAATTAATGTTCCTTATAAAACAATAAAGAATTGGCGTTATGACTATAAAAAATATTTGCCTGATGATATCTTAAACAATTTTACAGAAAAATTACAAGTTTTAGATGAACAGCCAAATAATTGGGGACAAATTAAAGCGGGAAAGATTGGGGGAAAGAGAAGTATTGAAAAACTAAAAAAAAGATTGGGGGGAAAGAGATACCGCAAAATAAAGAGTGAAATTGGCAAGAAGGTGATTAAAAAACTTCAACAAAGATATGGGATTTATAGACTATCTAAAATGGCAGTTAAGGGGAAGTTAGAGAATAGAAGAAGAAAAGTTAAAGAACTAGAAGAGAGATATGAAGGATTTTTTACAAACGAAAAGATATTGCTAGATATAAAAGACATAAGATTCAGTAGATATGACCAAATAAAGAACATCAAATTTCCTTCCGGAATATCATCTGAATTAGCAGAAGAAATAGGAATTCATCTTGGAGATGGATGTCTTTCTTTCAATAGAAGATATTTTTCAGTTAAGACAAATAAAAAAGAAGAAGATTATATGGTGAATTTTCTTTTTCCTTTATATAAAAAACTTTATAACATAGATTTAAAATTAATGAGATTGCCAAGCGTAGTGGGTTTTGAGATTTGTTCGCCGGCTTTATTTGATTTTAAAAATAAGGTTTTAAAGATACCTTATGGAAATAAAGTTGAGAAAATTGAAGTTCCTAAAATAATAATAGAATCGAAAAATAAAGAAATATATCGGGCATTTATCCGGGGATTATTTGATACAGATGGTTGTGTCAATATAATAAAATCAAAAAAGAATTATCCCGTAATAACTTTTATGATAAAATCTGAAAAACTTATAAAACAGACTAAAGAAATGCTGAATAGTCTTGGATTTATTGCATCTGGATCAAAATGGAGCACACAGGTATGTGGTAAGATAATGTTAGAAAAGTGGTTAAAAGAGATAAATTCAAATAACCCTAAAAATATCAAGAAATTACAAGAAGCTTATAGGCGAGTAATGTAATGGATAGCATAAGACCTTGCGGAGGTCTTAGTTAGGGTTCGAATCCCTACTCGCCTGTGCTTATTATCTCAGGTTCGAATCTTCGTGGGGGCATTTTTTATTTTAGTATTTTTCCACACCTATCCCCTTATCAATTTCTTCTCCGAGTTTCTCCAATAACTTCTGGTATCTCTTTATCTCACTAGCTAGTCTTTCATAAACAGCAGAGTTTCTATCAGAAAAATCTAAACAATTATACGAATGTCCATGCATTTCATCACAGCCTACCTTAAATTTTGGACTCCGTGGAAGGGTCAGTTCAAGGGCTATTCTAATTGCAAGAAGTGATTCTTGGGAGATAGCCCCTCTATCTAAGTGTTGCCTTTTAAATTCATGAAATTCATCTTCAGACATTCCTTCCAAAGTTAAGTTTTTTCCCATTTTCAATCCTCCTCTTTCCCGTCAACAACTCCGGCTTCTGTCACAAAAAAGATGACTTCATTTTCAGGCAGATTTGGAGAGTCAATCATTTTTGCAACCCTGCTTCCTTGCTTGCCTCTTCTTAGATATATACGGTATGTTGAATTGTGTACAAAAATTCCTGCTGCAAGTCCAAAATTATGTGTATTGTCAATAGTTAAATCATAAACATCGGAAAATTCTTTTAAAAATTCTATTCTAAAAACTTTATGATTGACATTTCCAGCTATAGGCATAGGCACAGTTTGTTGGACATCATTAAAATATATGGGCATTAAAGAATCATTTGATTTTAAATATTGGGCTTCTTTGTAACTTCCATCTTTAAGCATAAATTTGTGGTTTAAAGTACATCGTATCTCTTCCTCATTATCTAATATAACTTTTAGGATCTCTGCATTTCCTGTTTTTCTTGGATTTTTTATTTCAGCTATTTTTATTTTATTATATTTATCAATAGTAAAAGTAAAGTTTATTTTTCCTTGCTCATGCTCTTTAATTAATTCTATAAAAGACAAACATCTTCCATCTGCTAATGCTACTTTTGTGTCTCCAGTAAAACAAGCATGCCCCACAATATGCCCTCCTATTGCTGTTGTAGGATCTCCAAACATTTGGGCAGGATTTGCCATTACTTGATTCGTAACATAAACAGCAAGATTATGGGTTTCTGCAAGTTTCATTAACTGATGTATATATCTATTAAGCTTCTGCTGCCTGTCTGCCAGCATACCTCTTCCGGAAAACTCTGCACGAAAATGCGCTGTCAAAGAATCAATTATCATTAACTTTATTGGCTCGCCATTCTTTATCATCTCAGAAACCTTGTCCAACAGAAGTATCTGATGATCTGAATTAAATGCTCTTGCTACAAAAATGTTCTTCAAAACTTTTTCAGGATTCAAATTTAATTTTTCTGCAATCTGTTTTATTCTTGCGGGCCTGAATGTTCCTTCTGTGTCTATGAAAACGCATTTTCCATTTGCTCCGCCTGCTTCAGAAGGAAGCTGAACATTTACTGCGAGAGTAAATGCAACCTGACTTTTTCCGCTACCAAACGCCCCAAATGTTTCTGTTATTGATCTGGATTCAACCCCTTTTCCCCCAAGAAGAGCATCAAAATTCTTGCTTCCCGTAGTAATATTATGAATACTCTCTCTTTTCTTTGCATATTCTGTTCCATCAACAAACCCGAGCTCAAGCATTTTTCTTGCAGCTTGGATAATTTTTCTTGCAACAGCTTCGCTTACTCCAGTAGTATCAGAGAGGTCGCTTGGAGTCATCACAGCAACAGACATCAAATCATAGATTCCTGCTGCTTCAAGCTTGGCAGACACAGCAGGTCCCACTCCTGGAAGGTCTGTTATTTTTTGTTCTTTCCCATTGACTTCCTTATCTTCCTTAGAAACCATAGAAAAGTCAAGAGGCAAGTTCTTTATAAAGATTATTTAACTTTAAAAGTATAGTTGTTAAATTACTAACGTAGAGGATATTGAGGATATTTCGGTCCTGAAAAGAAAGTGACCAAAGCACCAATGACAAACACAATGATGGCTATTATTTGCATAGCACTATCACTGATTGTGGGGTATTGAGGAAGAAATGTGGTTCCAAAGAAAAAGGCTATGACTCCCAAAATCATAAGAATTATTCCAAATCCCTTTCCCATCTCTTATCAAGAGAGAGAGTTTAAAAATATTATTGTTTGCCTTCAAGTGCAGTTATAACTAAATCAGGCTCAACTTCTCTTGCTTCATCTGCAATAAACTCGATTGTATTAAAGAAATTGTTCTGCCTGACATTTCCTGTAAAAACCATTTCCTTTCCAAGAAAAGCTTCTTTTTCAGTTGCAAATTTTTCCTGGTTGTTAATATCGGAAAATCCAATCTTCAAGAGGGCATCATGAAACAATACCATTCTTATAGAACTTGTTCCATCGTCAATAACCATATTAGCCACAGCCCGTTTTTCAGGCATTACTTTCCCATGGCTGGAGCAAACAAAATTTTCTCCTTCAGAAACAGCCTTTTTCTTGCATTCTGGGCAGACATTAAAAAATCTCGGCTCAAAAACCTGCACCACAAACGCTCTTGTGCTTGCATTCTCGCCTTTCTTGAAATCTGCTATGCTTTTTTCTCTGAAAACTTTTTCTGTTTTTACCTCTCCAAGCACTTCTTCGCTTGCCTTAAAACCTGAAAAACTTCCAAGATGCAGTTCATTGTCCCTCATGCTCCCGTTTGTAATTTCAACAACACTGCCTTCTGCAACCTTCCCGTTCTCAAGCATTTCAATATGGTTTGTATCCCATAACACTGTTTTGATGTTTGATGTTTCATCTGCAATCCATAGATTCACAACTTTGCTTTGTTCACCTCTTTTTGTAGTAAAAGTCCTTATTGGAGATACATTCATTATCTTGCCGAGTGTATTGACTTTCCTCATTCCAGGCAAGAGTTCATTTATTTTCAGCTTTTCATTCTCAAAGGAAATTCCGAGCTCTGCAGCAATAACTTGCGCAGCTCCTTCTTTGCTTATTAAACCAGAAAGCTTTTCTCTTCTCGCAGAAATCCTCGCCTCGATTTCCTCTTTTCCAAATCCAGAGGCTCTTGAAATTTTCTCCAAAATCCGCTCGTAATTTCCCAGCATCTTATAGGAAAAAGAATTGCACGGTTTTTAAGTATTATTATAAAAAATATTTATAAAGCATATAAATTAAATCATTATATGAGCATAATTGCA
>CAZGUQ010000011.1:17344-17567 GCA_964529375.1 Candidatus Woesearchaeota archaeon | reverse complement strand
GGGGTTTTTTAGGAGTTTCCCCTTTTTCCAGAAGATTTGCAGTATCCCTTAAAGTAAGTTTAGAACCCTCAATTTTTTGAGTATTATAAGTAAACTTAACCATGAAATTTTCTATTTCTTTTTCTTTTGCAGAAGCGGGAGTTTTCTTTTGTTCTTTAGAATAGTTCTCTTTTATCTTGTCTAACTGATTTAACCAGGTTTCATTTTATATCTCTAAAATAAA
>CAZGUQ010000011.1:502-17334 GCA_964529375.1 Candidatus Woesearchaeota archaeon | reverse complement strand
TTTTTATTTTTTCTATATCTTTTGGGATTTCTTTTCCTAAATACAACTCTTTTTTTTCTACCTTCTTTTTATTCCGAAAACTATGTTCTAAATAAAAATAACTATTCCCTTCAACTGTCTTCTTTCTTATTATTACCATATAATATATTATCCCTACATATTTATAAATCTTACTATTTTAATATAAATGTAGGGGTAAATCTTCCTAAGCCCACTTCCCCAATGTCGTCTGGGTTTTTATGTTCTCCAGAATTTTGCTTTTCTTTATTATTTTTTCAGGGTCGTACCCAAACTTAATCATTCCTATCTTCCTTGTTGATTCTATAAGTTCTTTCATGTCCGGAAATTTAAGCGATTTCCTATCAAGAGTTTTCTTCATAGCTTCCCGACAAACCCACACACCCAAAGCAGCCCAATAGGTTGGCAATTCAATTCTTATCACTAAAACAGATGCCTGTTTTTTTTCTTTCTCCAGATATTCAAGTATTGGCAAACGGGCAGCATAATATCCCCCTGCTGTATTAGAAGCGTAGTTTGTTATTCCATAAAAATCTTCCATGTCTGTAGATGCTTTTATTTCTTTTCCAGTATTCCAAGAACTTCCAGGAAGATACAACTCAAAGAGCTCATAAGAAAAAACATTAGGAAAAAGCATTACAAGATAACAATTTCCCATAAATTCTCCAAAAAATAATTCATGATTTTCAATCCATTTGTAATTTCTTATACTTTCCAAAAGTTTTTTCCCAATCATGTCATCTGTAGCTGTGATAGACCAGCGGGTTGGAACGAGTTTCCTGTCTTTTTTCAGCCCAAGAACCCCAACACTAAGGATTTTGCTCAAAGAATATTCTGAGAAATTATTTTTATAAAGAAATTCAACAGCTTCTGTTGCTTTTATATCATCATTTACTATTTTATCTAATTTAGAATCAATTTTTACGTTTCCTGTAATTCTTGCTTTTTTTAGTTGTCCGGCCATTCCTTGGGGCATCACAATCCTGTCTCTCTTGAATCCTGGCCCGACTTTTTTCGTCAATTCAATTTCCACATCAACAGGTCTTGAAGCCAGGGCAAGCTCCTGAGCCATTTCCACAAATCTTCCGTTATTTCCACGCGGAGCTGTAACATTTGACTGGAATCTTGAATTTAATAAATTTTCTCTAAGATTTACTACATCTCTTATGCCAAAATTATTTTGCGCCCAGAATTCTGCATCATCATATATCCATGCATCTTCATCTCTTTCCAACGGGCTTAAAATCCCTACATTAACCAAAGGATATTTTAGCTTTGATCCCACAAAAACACTTGGGGGAGAAGTTGAATCCAAAGAAAAAATCTTTCCTAAATCCTTATATTTAAATCTCGTATTAGCTATTTTCTTTATTACTTCAAATCTTATATCTTCTACCATCTGGTACTAAAGAACCAGATATTTAAAATACTTAAGAACTACCTGAAAGTTACCTATCTATTATTAGCCACTCCGAAATATCTCATACTTTGACTTCTTTTATTGATTATAACTTTGTCTGAAATCAAAACACTCGCTCTGACAGATTTCTCCGCTAAATATATTTCTAACGAAGAAACTCGGCGAAGTCTGTTTCTGAGCCATCAATAAGCAAGCGACTAAAGGAGCGAACGTAATTATCTTCTCTTTCTAACTTGACCAAGCCCAGAAGAATTATCTTCTCCTTCTGGCTTTTGGCATTTCTTTCATCATGTCATGCTCACAGTGGGAATGACTCCAGGCATGAAGAACAACTAATACTGCAGCCACTAATGTTACCCACCAACTGGCGCTACTTCCAAGCAAATTTGGCCATAGGGTAACGACAAGAATAACAAGACCAAGAACAGTGTCTGTCCATTTACAATTACAGTGCATTTTAACCTCCAAAAAAATAAGGAAAAAGGCATTAATAAAGATAACGATTGACTGCAAGAATTTTTATAAAGAACCAATTCTGTGCTGAAAAATGGCAGAACAAGATGAATATAAATTGGAGAAAGATAATCTGTATGCATCTCAAGCCAGAGCAGGGCCAATTGATTCTACAAGACATTATTCAGTTCCAGTACATTCTAGCATTGAACCGACAAATCCTTTAAGAGGTTTACTTGAAAGGATAAGTTTGGACATAGCAGAACAGATTTCCAAAAAAACAGGACAGCACGTTAAGATATCTTTGATGGTAGAAGAAGAAAAGACAGATTAAATCCACCCCCTCTTAAATATTCCTTTGTCTCTTATTTCAAAGTTCAGTTCTTTCTGCGGCATGCTTCTATGTTTTAACAGAATTGCTTTTCTTCTCCCATTTTCATTTTTCAGTTCAATAATTGCCTTGCTCCAGTATTTCATCAAATCTCCTCCGACAAGATTAACTCCTGGCTTAATTCCTTTCTTCCATTCTTCTTCAGACAAAAACTCATGGTAAACCTGGTTAGTTATAAGAATTGGAATTTCTTGTTTCCTTGAAATTTCCGCGAGTGTCTTCATCTGCCATGCCAAGGCCCGATTGATTTTCTTTATGTCTTCTGCAGATGCTGTTTCTTTGTTCTTAACAGTCCCAAGTTCTAAGCGATAATGCATTGCCATGCCATCAACAACTATGAGTCCAATATTTTCTTTTTTTACTTGTGTGGAAAGCGAATTAAAAATTGCTCGTTGCTCATTAAAATTAGTTGGTTTTAGCAATAAAATATTCTTCAGTATATTCCCGTAATCTTCTCCAGAAATCTGCTTGACTCTTTCCGCGCTGAATCCCCCTTCCGTGTCAATAAAAATGACTTTGTTTCCTTTTTTTGCTTGGCTGCACGTAGCAAGAATTGCAAAGTTAGTTTTTCCGCTTGCAGGCGGTCCAGCAATCATTGTAATTATGCCGGATTCATAGCCGCCATAAAGCCACTTATTCAGATCAAAGCTGCCAGAAGATATCTTTTGTATATTCATTAAAGGAATGATGCAGTAATGTTAATAAAAATTATCGTGATAAGATGTTAATGTAAAAATCTGCTAAAATTAAGGCTTTTGAATTATCAATTATTAGGTTATTGTTTTAATAAGGATTATTGTCCTAGAATCTCTTGATAATGTGCAACTCTTGGGTTTAACTCTGCCAGTCTATGAAGAGAAAAAGTCATTTCTCTTAGTCTTCCAGAGGAATCAAAGTAATCTCCTTTAATTTGGTCTCCTTGAATTTCCAAGATATAAAAATATTCTCTTCTGCCGTCATCCAAAAAGAGAAGAGAATCATTTGGTTTAAGGAGTTTTAATAGCTTAACCCTTTCTTCTATGCTGCTTGTTGTCTTTATTTGATTTCTATCAATCATAAAAGTTTTATATAAAAAGAACTTTTAAATATTTATGAAATAGAAATCTTATTTCAGCTTTTTGAAATCAGCCTCAATCTTGTCAAGATCTTTTTCTATAGAAGTAATAGCATCTCCAATTGCTTTTTTAGCGGTTTTTCCTTTTGTTGTTACTTTTAAAATTGGTTTCTCAGAAGGATGTTCTCTTTTCCAGGCGGCAAAACTCACAGAGTCATCTTTATTTAAATATACACGAAGAATTTCAACAAGAGTTATATTTGGAAGCCTTACTTCAATCTCGTCCTTTGAGTTCTTTAAAAATTCAAGTTCCATATTAAGAAATCTTAAAAATAGTTTAAAAATCTTGTGTATTATTCATAATCAAGCCTTTCATAGTTTCTTCTTCCCAAAAGATCATTTTCTTTGCTACTTTCATCTTCTTCTGTCTTTTCTTCTGTTTGCTGTTCTCTTTCTTGTTTCATCTTTTTTAAGTCAGATATTGTCAAAGAATCAAGGGCGTTCCTGTCAAAATAAAGAGTTTTAGCCTGCTGTGATTGCTTGTTCAATTGCTGATTAAGATGCTGCTGTTGTCTTTGCGTGTGAATATCTGGTTTTCTTTCTTTAATCAATCTCACTTTAAGAAAACGCTCAAGTTTATCAACGAGATTATATCCTTCTGGAACAACCCCTTGCTCTGCCATTTTTACCGCTGTTTCTGGCTCATTAATTCTTTCTGCAAGCTGCCCTTGCGTCAGCCCTTTAATTCTTCTAATGCGCATAATTATCCAGTGAAAGTTGTCAACAAGATCAGGTCTTTGCTTGAGAACAACTTCTTGTTTTATCTTCTTCTCATAGTTTCTATCGACTATTTCTTTAAGACTTTTTTCCTGAATTTTTGCCCCGTGCCTTTCAATTTCTTTAGGAACAACACCTGAAATTCTAGTCATTCTCTCATACATTGTCTCT
Source organism: Candidatus Woesearchaeota archaeon (assembly GCA_964529375.1). Taxonomy (GTDB): domain Archaea; phylum Nanobdellota; class Nanobdellia; order Pacearchaeales; family GW2011-AR1; genus ASMP01. The sequence goes on along the minus strand of CAZGUQ010000011.1, from coordinate 13,050 downwards.
TTTCCCTGCTCTTCAATCGCTCTTGGTTTCTTTAGGGTAATAAAGCCTTCTTCCTGAAGGCATTTGTCGCAAACAAAGATGATTCCTTTTTGGCTAAGTGCCTGAGAAACATTTCTCATCTTGTCAGAAATCCCGCAGATAGAGCATTCCATCAAAAATCAAACCCTAAGTCGTTTTTTAATATTGCTATAAGCCAGAATATAGGATATAGTATAGATTAATAATCTCTGACTCCTTATGTTATGGTAAGATGAATAAGAGTGTTGTTAAGATATAATTTAGACTTAAATTTAAAAATATCAATTAAGGTACTTTTCTATCTCAATTATGTTTGCTGGGAGTTTTACCTGAACTTGCTCATTTATTACAGCAACAGGAGAATCTGTAATATTGTACTTGTTTTTTAGCTTGTCTATCAAATCGCTGGCCAGATCAACGTCAAAAGAATAAATCGTTAAGTTTTTCTCATATCTGTTATGAACAACGCCAAGAATCCTTCCTGATTCTTCGCTTGCGTCTGCCTCAGAAGCATTGTTTGAATAAAAGAACAGAATTGTATTGTATTTTTTGCCGCATTCTTGATTGAATGCATTCACAAAATCAAAATGCTCTATTTCTATCAGGGAATAGAACTTCTTTCTTAAAAGAACATTTTCATCTTTCTTGCCCATTTTTCTTTCAAGGTCATCTATAATCCTGCCCTGAAATCCGAGATCTTCGGAAATTTTCTCAAAAGAGCTTGTATTGCATGGGGAAATTCCGAAAAAAGAATAATCCAGATTGTCTTCAAAAACATCATAGCCGACTCCTGTTTGCAAGTTGGAAATTCTCTGAAGTTCAACATAAGATAAAGAATAGCTTATTGCAAAGACAATCAGAAAGGCAATTGTTCCTATTATTACAGCTGCAACATATCTTTTCCTGCTTTCAAACTCTCTTGGCTTTTGTTCCATCTTCATGTAAAATTCTGAAAATTTATATATCTTCTGTTATCTATCATTTCCATTTTATTTCTCTTCTTGTCAAGCTGTAAAAAAGAGAAAATACCCACCAGAACCCATACATGACTGCAAACAGCAGAAAGAAAAGCATCCAGTTTAAGATCATTAAAGGCGGCTTTCCTATTTTCTTTGATGCATAATATGTATAGAAACCAAGGATAATCATGAAGCAAAGTGTGAATAGCACAACTGGCTTTGTAAGCCATAAAAACAAAAATCTTTCCAAAATATAAAGATTGAGATTAAAGGCATTTGGGAAATCAAAGTTCACACTCTGCAAAAACAAAATATTTTCCTTTACTTTAAACAACACTTTAAAAAACAAAAAAATTGTAATTGTAACAGAGAAAAGCGTGGCCAGGATTGATGTTGGTATTACAAAAGCCCCTAAATCCCCATACTTCCTGCTGATTATTTTCCTGTATTTCCAAAGATTTCTTACTTGCCCAAAATACCAACGCCTTCTCTGCATTGTAAGCTCTTTAAAAGTCGCAGGAGCATTTGTATATGCAGGAGCCTCAGGACAGTTCTCTGCATGAAATCCCTTATATTGTATTCTCAACCCCATCTCCAAATCTTCTGTTATGTTATGCTCATCATATCCCCCATATTTATCAAAAAACGCTTTTCTGTATGCGGAAAAAGCTCCGGGTGCAATGTATATAGATTTAAGCGCAGAGAATGCTTTTCTCAAAAACAATCCAAGAGCATACTCTGTGTATTGTATCCTCTGAAAAATCGTCCTTGGATTGTTAATAACCATTGCAGGGGTTACGCACATTACAGAATCATCTTTGAAGAAACGAACCATTTTCTTCATGCTCTCTTTGTCAACAGTTGTGTCTGCATCCATTGTAAAAATGATCTTGCCCCGAGCTCTTTTTATTCCTAAATTTAAAGCTGTTCCCTTTCCGCCGTTTTCCTTGTGAAAAACTCTTACCTTTTCACTTTCAAGTTTTTTTGCAATCTCAAACGTATTGTCTGTACTTCCATCATCAACAACTATTACTTCAAAATCAGGATAATTTGATTTAACAACAGACCTTATTGTTTTTGCTATTGTGTCTTCTTCATTATAAGCAGGTATTATTACAGTAACCTTGGGCAGCTCGTCATCAGTATACATTGGTTTCTTCTTTTTTTCTCCTGCCAGAAAGCTCATTATGTAGAAACTCGTGGAAATAAGTCCCATGTATACGGAAAGATATATTACAATTGTTATTACTTCAACCATTTTATTTAGTCATAGTTTAGATATTTAATCAGCCGCCACTTATTCACTACTAATATTGGGTTTATCATCATTAACATTTATCTTTTCTTCTGCATTTGTTTCAGGCACAGACACATTAAAGTAATCATAAAAATCGTCATTGAGGCTTAGTTCATGAGTGTGCCCTTGTTTTTTCTTATTTACCAAACCAAGCTCAGAAAATTTTTTTATGTGCTCATATGCCTTATTCCCTCTTATCTTTATTACAACAGATTGCTTTATCGGCTGCTTGAATGCAATCAGTGCCAAGGTTCCCTGTTCTGCTTTACTGAACTCTGCACTACCTGTTGCAAGCTTTGTTGTCAGATGAGAATGTTCTTGTTTTACATCCATTTTCCACATGCTCTCATTTCCCTCTCCTTTCTGAATTATCTGAATTGCAGAATCCTTCTTATCATAAGATTCCTGGAGATCTTCCAACAGTTCCCTTATTATTATGGGATTCATGTCAGAAAGCATTATCAAATCCTTCATGTTGAGGAATTTTCCAGATACAAAAAGAATCGCCTCTATTGTCTTTAAATCCCTTTTTCTCGCAGAATCATCTATTTCATCAACAGTTTCTTTCCTTAATCCCGCATCCATATCAAAATGAAAGCCTGTTAGTATTTTAAAGGTTTTTATGAAGAGTTAACCTAAAGAGAAATTTTTAATTTTTACTATCTTAAAGACTGGAAGAATTTTTTAGTTCTGACAAGCCCTGTTTCTAATCTTGATATTCTTCTTAATTCTCTATCAACACTTCTTTGGCTGTAAGCCAGCCTTGGAGAACTTTATCTTCCAGAACGCGAACCAGCTTAGCTGGTTTTCTCCAACACCCCAAAAGCACAACCGCCGTCGTAGTAGCCATGACCGTCCACGTAAACGTCCAATCTACCGTCTTACCAGCCCGAGTCCAATGTCGCAATTCTTGCTGTTGGTTCTTTTAAGTTTAAAAGATTTGGAGTCCAAACATAAGTTTCCTGTTTTGGATGTTTTGACGCAAGTTCTGCAAGTTTTCCAGCACCTTCTTTTCCTCCAGCCCATGCAACAAAATAAGGGTGTCTTTCTATATCTCTCCATCCAACACTCCCTTCTCTAAGATGTTCAAAAGGAACTTGTGCTCTACTTTCAGCTAATCTTTTTAGCAAATTATCTTTATCAACAACAGAATTTTCATCAAATCTAGGATTATCTATAAAATGGGCAAGACCTTTTCCATTTTCTTCCGGAACATAAAGAATTCCTGTAAATCCTCTAAAATATCTCTTTTTCATAATATCATTGACTTCTCTTGCTTGGGGTTCATTGCCATTAAAATATTCATGAACAAAAGAGGCTAATTCTGGGGATGTTGGCTCTCTGTAATCACTTTGCCTAATAAGATTCTGAAGTGTCCTTGAATTTGCAGGGCCATAAAATGGATGCACTGCTGTTAATGTCTTTCCCTGATGTGGAAAATGCATTTTTGTTAGTCCTACCTCTATTCTTTGTCTTGTTTCAGGTTGAGTTTCCATGACTTTCTCAGAAATCCTCTATTTATAAAGATTTCTATTGTTGTTCTTTAAAAGAAGTAACAAATTTATATCTCAAACCTCAATATTGCCCCCACGCCACTCATATTAAAGAATTGTTCGCCTTCCGGGGTTTCTATGGAAATTGTTTTTATTTCTGAGCCAATATTTTCTGCCATTTTTGTCAGCTCTTTTATTTTTGCTTTTTCAAGCTTAGCGCTAAGATAGAGAACAGCGACGGCACCCATTTCCAAAGCTCTCCTTGTTTCTTTTTCTCCTAGTGTTGATTTTTCTGGAGACTCACCAAGTGATTTAAAAAAAGCCTCAACATTTTTCTTTTCTTGGGTTCTTTCATGATTTACAAGAATTTCGTGTGATCTTTCCACGAGCTCGCGAAGCCCAGATTCAGAACTGTCTCCTAAGTCAATTTTTCCCATTACTTTCTGCCTTAGATTAGTTGTCAAATATTCTCCTTCTAAAAATTCATCTTTTGTTGGAATTGGGCCTCCAACAAGAATTCCCTTAAGCTTTGGCATGGTAAAAAAAAGGCTTTTCATTTCGTCTGCAATTCTTTTGTAAAATTCTTTTGTCAAGCCTTCTGTAACTCTGCTAAAACGAGCTGCTGATTGTCCTCCCGCCCTAACCTTGCTTGGAATTCCGGATGTCATTTTTTGCAGAACTTCAATTCTTTTTCCTTCAAGCAATCCAATAGTTGCTTCTTTTCTATCCATTACAATCAATCCGTAAACTTCTGTAACTTCAAGCATTTCCCTAAGGGGTTCCAGGATAAATTCCTTGTCACACCTATACATTCTTGTTTTAAGTGGAGTCAGGGGTTCAACAACCCAAATTTTCAAATTCTCTTGCCCTTCAATTTTAGAAACATTTCCTGCAAAAAGAGCCAAACCATTTTCCGGAGTTTTTTTGTATTCTTTCAACTGCCTTGTAATTTTATCAAGAGCATTTCCCACATTCTTCCTAGTGCTTGTTGATTTAATGTTTTTTGCAGTTGACTTTTCTGCTTCAAGTTGGTCTGCTACAGTGTAAATATTCTGTCCTGCCGGTATGTAAACAGTTATCAGCTCTGTGGCTCTCGCTCTCTGCGATTCCAATTCCTCAACAAGTTCTCTCAATTCTCCTTTGCTTATGGCTGTCATCTTTATGTTATTTTATGCGTTGCCTTTAAATCTTTCTCAAATGATTTCAATTCTTTAGGTATCTCTACTCCGGAAATTGGTGAATTTAATGCAAGCCCATTATCTTTCTTCTCTCTCCAGATATTCCCATTAAATTGTCGGATCTGGTTTACGCGCCATAATTCATCATTATATCTTACTCTTTTTTCAACTTCAACATAATTGATTTTTGGAAATTTTTCAAGGCTAATTTTAAGTTCTTTAGCAAGAATAGATGCAACCTGAGGAATAATTGGGCTTAATAAAAGAACTAATCTTTCTAGAATATAATAAAGAGCATAAATCGCGGCTTCATTTTCTTGTTTTGTGAATTTCTTTTCTTGATTGTAAACCCTCGCCTTAACAAGTTCAAGATAATGGGAGGCAAATTCTTCCCATAAAAAACCCCTTAGAGTTACTGCTGGTTTATAGAAATTGTATATATCATAATTAAATTCTATATGATGGGTTTCATAATCTATTACATCGATGAATAATCTATCTAATTCCGTTAATTTTACCTTCTTGGGTTTTTTAAATTGTGTGATAAATTTGGTTATATTCAAAAGTTTATTGATGGTTTTTAATTCTGCTTTGATTTTTTCTTCTGAACAGCTTAAATCCTGCAGAGAAAGATTTCCTTCTGTTGCAGCCCAGAGCCTTATTGCTTCTGCCCCATATATTTTAAGTAATTTTTGTGGATCAATTATGTTTCCCAAGGACTTGCTCATTTTTCTTCCATTGCCATCTAGAATATGCTGATGTATCCATACTTCTTTGAACGGCATTTTTCCGGTTTCTAAAAATCCACGGAGAAGAGTGTAGTATAGCCATGTTCTTACTATTTCTTTTCCCTGGGGTCTTAGGGTTGCTGGATAAGACTTTTTAAAAAATTTCGGATTATCTTTATATTTCAAAAGTATAAGTTCAGAGATAGAAGAATCCATCTAAGTATCAAGAACTCTTTTTTCTCCTTCCCATTGTAGATTTTTGAATTTTGAATCTTTCAATGTTCCAACTTTTTTTCCTTCTTCAAAAACCTCTGCATCAATAGGCACGGGATCTTTCCATGGCTGGTAATATTTTCCAGGTTTTGGTACAGCCACAAAACCTCCGAAATACCACAACGGAATTTCTGTTGCATAAAATCTTCTTCTGGAAATAGGCCAATCAATAGATACGGATTCCAGCCAGTCTTCGAGAATTTTTCTTGAGCTCTCTGGATAAAATTTTATTTTTTTGGAGAAGGTTTTTATTTTCTTTTTAAATTTAAGCTGTTTCAAATACAACTCTGGCATTTCTATAAACTCAATCTCTGCTTTTGATCTCTCAGAAACAGGAGTTCTGTGTGTTATCTTTTCCTGTTTGGCAATCAAATCTTTTCTCTTTAATTCTTCTATGATTTTTACTCTGGCTTCTTTTACTTTAAGTCCCTGAAGAAAGCCGGCATTTTTATTCATCCTTCCGTCTGCGTTAATTACAATAACTGGTTTCAATTTCATTTCCCTGAAAAATTGTATGTCAGAAAGATCTCCTGCAGAACACATCATCGCAATTCCTGTTCCTTTTTCCTGACTTGCAATAGGATGAGCCATAATTTTTACTTCTCTTTTAAAGATAGGGGAAATTGCAGTTTTTCCTTGCAGGTGCTTATACCTTTTGTCTCCAGGGTTAAAAATAACCATCCCGCATGTGCATATTAACTCTGGCCTTGTTGTTGCTATTAGGATTTCCTCTTCTGTTCCCTTTATTTTCCATTTTATATAATTGAAAGTAGTTTCCAGATTTTTATACTCAATTTCAGAGTCTGCTATGGTTGTCCTAAGAACAGAATCCCAATTTGTTATTCTCATTTCTTCGTAAATTAAGCCTCTTTTATACAAATCAATAAAAGTTGCCTGTGTCAGTGTCCTATACTCTTCGGAATCTGTTAGGTAAACAGAGCCGAAATGGTTTCCCATTTTATATGAAGTAAAAGAAATTCCAAGTTTTGCAAAAGTGTCTTCTGTTTCAGAGCTAGTCTCATTCAATAATTTCTTGCAGTAATCCAGAAACTTCTCTCTCGGCGTATTGAATGCAGAAATGCCAAATTTTTTCTCTGCGGCAATTTCAATAGGCAACCCATTTCTATCCAACCCTAAAGGAAAAATAACTTCATAACCTTTCATTCTTCTGTATCTGGCAAAAAAATCCATATAACAATAGGTAATAGCCTGTCCTATGTGGATGGGAGCATTAACATAAGGGGGTGGCGTATCAATAGAATATATTTTTTTCTTCGTTTTTTCATTAAATTTAAACATCTCTGCCTTTTTCCATTTCTCTGTTATTTCTTTTTCCAGCTCCAAATTCCAGTTTTTTATGTCTTTAAGATTCATTAATATCTTTAATACAACAACTTTTAAAAACTATTGGAATTTATAACAGACATGGCAGACAACAAGATACACATGCCCTCTGGTTATGGGGGATTAATGAGATATGATGAAGAATATGAATCAAAAATAATGCTAAAGCCAACACATGTAATAGCTTTTGTCATTCTTATCCTGGCTTTCAGAATAATTCTCCCAGCTTTCTTTTAATAAGGATAATAACCTCTCCTTCGGCTCGCTAGCTGATTTTTTAATATTCTAATGTAAAAAGAGGTGATAGAAATTGCTTGTGGAAAGTTTTAAATAACAAGTGGAATAGACATAAACATGTTCGGACTTAGTGGTTTAGGCGGAGGGTTAGATCCTAAGAAAATGCAGGCAATGATGAAGCAGCTTGGCATGTCTCAGGAAGAAATAGAGGCTTCTCGTGTTGTAATTGAAAAAACAGACGGTGGGAAAATAGTAATAGAAAATCCTTCTGTTGCCAAGATTTCTTTTCAGGGAAATGAAAGCTTTCAGGTTTCAGGAAATATCAAAGAAGAATCTGGCTTCACAATCTCAGAAGAAGACATTGACACTGTAATGGAAAAAACAGGCTCAACAAAAACCGAGGCAAGAAAAGCTCTGGAAGAAACAAGGGACATTGCAGAGGCTATTTTAAAGTTAAGTTAATTATCAAAATGACATACGAACCAAAAAAAGAAATCCTTGATAAATATGCAGACGTTCTTGTAAATTTTGCTTTAAATTCCGGAGAAGGAATAAAGAAAGGGGAAATAGTTCTTTTACGAGTTGGAGAAATAGCAAAACCCTTGTTAAAATCCTTAAGAAAATGTATATTAAATGCTGGGGCGCATCCAATTATTCATTATTTTCCTGACGATTTTGACCGCGAGTTCTATGAACATGCCCAAGATCATCACATCGAATTTTTTCCTGATAAATATATCCGTGGTTTGGTAGATCAAATAGATCATGTATTAACCATTCTTGCAGAAACAAATCCAAAAGAACTGGAAGGCATTGATCCAAAAAAAATAATGGCCAGAAGTAAATCATATAAACCATACCTGGATTGGAGGCATGAAAAAGAAGCTCAGGGAAAACTTACCTGGACTCTTGCTCTTTATGGGACAGAAGCCCAAGCAAAAGAAGCTGGCCTGACATTAGAGGAATATTGGAAGCAGATAATAAATGCTTGTTTCTTGGATCATGAGAATCCTGTTGGCAAGTGGAAAGAAGTTTTTGTAGAAACAGAAAGAGTAAAAGAAAAATTAAATTCTATGAAAATAAAAACTCTCCATGTAAAGGGAGAAAATGTTGATTTGCAAGTAGGAATTGGGGAAAACCGAAAATGGCTAGGTGGTTCTAGGCGAAATATTCCAAGTTTTGAATTATTTATTTCTCCTGATTGGAGGAAAACAGAAGGAAAAATAAAATTCAACCAGCCATTATATAGATACGGTAATCTAATCAAAGGAATAGAATTGGAATTCAAAAATGGGAAAGTTATTTCTTCAAAAGCTTCCCAGAACGAACATGTTTTGAAAGAAATGATTGCAACAGAAAATGCAGATAAGATTGGCGAGTTTTCCCTGACAGACTCAAGAATGTCCAGAATAACTAAATTCATGGCTGAAACATTATATGATGAGAATGTTGGCGGAGAACATGGAAATACACATATAGCTCTTGGCAATGCATATCAAGATTCCTATCCTGGAGATCAGGGAAAAGTTACAAAAGAACAGTGGATTGAAATGGGTTATAATGATTCCGTAGTTCATACAGACATAATCTCTACAGAACCAAGAACAGTAACAGCAACTCTTGAAGATGGTTCCCAAGTTGTTATATATAAAGACGGAAAATTCACCATCTAAATATATTTTCCTTTACCAATAACCATATTAATTCTGGAAACTTTATCTTAAAATGGAGAAATTCCTTGAAAATATCTATGCCGCAGAGAAAAGCCTAAGAACAGCAGACCATATGGTTTACATCACTTTTCCGTTAATAAAGGACAAAAGGCTTCTCTTAAAAATAGTCCAGGAAATAAAAAAAGTTATTTCTGGCTGCATAACCTCTATTTTGCAGTATGAATATCTCTATAAAAGAATAAATCTCTACAAGGATTCAAGGGAAAATTTCAAGACATTTACTGAAAAGTGCGCTCCCAGGTACAATATAAATCATAATGAAATAAAAATGATAATGGAATTGTTTGACTTTGTGGAAAAACATAAAGAAAGCCCTTTTGAATTCATAAAAAATGATAAAGTTGTTATCCTTTCTAATGGAATGGTGCCAAAAACACTTAGCCTGGAAAAAACCAAGGAATTTTTGATTTTGGCTAAGGAAATCTTGAAAAAGACAAAATCTGGGTTCCAAATTAATACTTAAAGTCAAAAATAGCATACCATATATAGTACTCTAATGGGATAAAGTATAAAAAGTCTATTAAACTCTTAAAATATACTTCTCGAGAGAGGTGAAAGGAAGGGAAATAAAAACTCGCCCAAGTATAGCCGAGTTAAATAAAAAACATGAAATTCGTCCAAGCGTGGCCGAATTAAAGGAAGTTGAATGGAAGAGATAATTCAAGAAAAAATAAGCGCGGATCATCTTTTGTATGTAAGCCTAAAATACACAAAAACTTGTGATGTAATAATAAATCTTCTTCTAAGATGGAAAAAAATGATAGAGACAGCTATAAACGAGATTTTAAAGCATGCAAAAAAGAGAAAAAAGATTACTATGATTCCAACAAACCCAATAGGGCAGATAGAAACGGTAAAAAAACTGTTCAAAAAGGACCAAAATTTCCAGGAAGTAATAGATATGTATGAAATGTTCAGGAAAATAGACGAATTAAGAAAAGAGAGGATTGGTGAATTCAGGAAAAATGTAACTCTTAAAGTTTTTTATCTTGGTGAAGAAATAAGCATTAACCTCGATAAACTCAAAAGTTATGCAGAAAAGTTAGAAAAGTTTATAAGCACAACTAAGCAATTTCTTCTTTTATAATAATTAAATTAAAAATAACAATAGAGAGCTATAGCTTTATCAATAAAAGCGCCAAATAATTAATTCACTTTCACTATAAGAAAGCTTTAAAAGATATATGTTCAATATTATCTAAAGAAGATACTATCTAATAAAAAATGTCAAAAATTATTGTTATCACTTCAGGAAAGGGTGGCGTTGGTAAGACAACAACAGCGATAAATCTTGCAGCAGCAATGAAGCATTTTGGTCAGGATGTCCTTATCATTGATGGAAATCTTTCGACACCAAATATTGGATTGCACTTAAATTCTCCAGAAGTTCCTATAAATCTCAATCATGTTTTAAGGGGAAAAGCAGAGCCGTTTGAAGCTGTTTACGAGCATGAATCAGGGATAAAAATAATGCCATCTTCTCTTTCTATTGAAGAGCTTAAAAAAACCAAGCCTGAAAAAATGAAAGATTTCAAAAACGAGTTCAAAAAGCTGGGGAAAAACATAATCGTCGACTGCTCTGCAGGATTGGGCAGTGAGGCAAGCGCGGCAATAGAACTGGCAGATGAGCTTATAATAGTTACAAATCCAGAAATGCCTGCAATTACAGATGCGTTAAAGGCTATAAAACTTGCAGAAAGATTGAAAAAACCTGTTCTTGGAGTAATAGTTACGAGAGTCAGAAAGGATAATATTGAAATAGAGCCGGAAGTTGTAAAGGAAATGCTTGAAGTTCCTATTCTTGGAATGGTTCCTGAAGATGATGCGGTGAAGAAATCTATAAGGAATAAGGGAATAGCTGTCCAAATGCATCCAAAAAGCAATGCTGCAAGAGCATACAAGGAAATTGCCGCGCGAATTTTAAATGTGCCTTACGATTCTGACATGGATCGCGAAGGCTTCTTTGAACGTTTCTCCAGATGGGTTGGGTTGAAGAAATAATTTGCGCTTCGCTGAAATTTATAAAAATTATTAATATAAAATTTTAACTGAATAAGTCGACTTTTATTATTAAAAATAATTGCTTGGTGGAATGTAATGAGATGTATTCAAAAAAACAAATATCTTCTAATAGTAAATTGTTAATGTGAATAGGCTTTTTATGATTAAAATATGTCTTAGGGGGTGGGCGAGCAATCTTCGTGGTAGAGAGTAAATTTAAGATATTAATAACTCGTGCGAGGTTGCGAGTAGTAGGAACAAACTTTTATAAAATATGTCTTTCTAAATAAAAAATGGCAGACAATGAAACAATAAAATTCTCAAACTGGCAGAAACTTGACCTGCGCGTGGGAAAAATTCTGGCAGTTGATTCAATTGAAGGAGCAGATAAACTCTATAAGCTTTCCGTTGATTTAGGGAAACAATTCGGAAAGCGAACGCTTGTTGCAGGAATAAAGCCATACTATACAAAAGAGCAGTTAAAGAATAAAACCTGTGTAATTTTTACCAATCTTGAGCCGAGGAAAATTAAAGGAATTGATAGCCAGGGAATGCTTCTGGCAGCTGTTTCAGAAGACGAAAGCAAGGTTTTCTTGCTGCAACCAGACGGGAAAATAGAGGAAGGAAGCAGAATAAGATAAGTTCTATTAAAAATCGATAAATTTATAAATAAACGAAAGTTATATATATTAGTAACTTTGGTTAACTATAAAATGGTTCCCTTAAATCTAAGGCTAAAAAAGACCAAGCATAAGGAAATAGCGGCTATACAGGATCTAATCGTTGAGGAACTTCGTAAAGAATTTGAGGGGGCGGTATTGCATGGGGGAACTGCAATTTGGCGTTGTTACAGGGGAAATAGGTTTTCAGAAGATATCGATGTTTACATGCCTAAGGACATAAAGAAAATTGAAATTCTATTTAAAAATTTAGAAAAAAGAGGCCTAGTCATTGAGAGAAAAAAAGTTTCAAAGAACAGTATTTATTCTTTATTGAAATTGGGTAGAACCGCGGCAAGGTTTGAAGCATTATTTAGAATATCGGCAGGGTTTTTAAAAGAATATGAAACAATTGATGGGAACCTTATTACTATTCGTACCTTAAGCCCTGAAGAATTAATAAATGAAAAAATTGGTGCTTATTTAAATAGACTTAAGATTCGTGACCTATATGATATATTCTTTTTATTAAGATATGTAAAGAATAAAAAAGACGTCTCTAATAACCTAAAAAAACTTGTTTGGGGTTTTAAAGAGCCTATTGATAAAGAAGAACTTAGGATTCTTA
>CAZGUQ010000011.1:0-492 GCA_964529375.1 Candidatus Woesearchaeota archaeon | reverse complement strand
CCTTCTCTAGCTGTTTTTTGTTTTAAGCCATCTTATCTTGGGTTACAGGATGCATTAAGCCTTCATGAGCTATGGGAACAAGAAACAATCCCTGTAATAATCACAGCAAGGAAGGTAAGACAGGGTATAAGACAAATCTTTGGAACAAATGTTTTAATAAGAAGAATAAACAACAAATATCTTTTTGGCTTTAACTATGAAAAGCAGGGAGATTTTTATTTCCCGTATTCAGACATAGAAAAAACTTTCATTGATATGGTTTATTTTAAGCAATACTTAGACAAAGAAACAAAAGCAAATTTTATGAAAAAGATTGACAAGAAAAAATTAAATTCTTATCTGAAAGCCTATCCTAAGAGGTTCAGGAAAAGTGTGTTGAATCTTCTTATTCCGGTTCGGAAATAAGGAAAAATTGAAGAGGGAAGCAAAATTAGGTAATTTTATATTAATTCCTGGAATTTTTCAACAAATTCTTTTGCATTTTTTCTTACC
>CAZGUQ010000010.1:9511-19711 GCA_964529375.1 Candidatus Woesearchaeota archaeon | reverse complement strand
AGCCTTTAAACTGCCCATAGTTCATTAAAATTCCCACAGCTCTAAGGTCAATAAAAGGGCAGTGCAATATGTCCAATGGAGGCAGATTGTTGAGTTCGCTTCTCGCCTTGAGAAAGTTATGCTCAAATCCAAGATTATATCCTATAGGAACAAAACTGAAATCATAATCATCCAATATTCCGGAAAGCTCTATGAACTTTGCAATTATCTCCTTTTCAGAAGACTCCCATTCCTTCAATATGACAAGTTCGCCTATGGAATCTCCAGTATATCTATCAAGCTCCTGAAACTGTATTGTAATTATCTTGTCCTTGCCTGGATCTAATCCGGTTGTTTCAATGTCTAAGTAAAATGTTGCCATAAAAGCATAAATCCTTCAGAGTTTTTAATAATTGTTAGCCTTTAGAAAAATACCTCAAACCCCAACTTTTAAATAATTCTATAGAGCTTTCGATAACGCTCTTTTTTCTTCCACTATCCTTTTTATTTCTTCAGGGAGATAATTGTAGTCTTTTTTAAAGACTTCCTCAACGCATTCATCACAACATGTTCTAGGGGCACTGGAGATACTCATCTCTGTCAACATATCATGGCGTTTATCATCCCATTCTATTCCACAAATTTTACAGATTATTTTTACCACTTTAATTCAAGTTCCTTGAAACTTTTATTCTTTTCTATTAACAAACCTTTTATACACTTATATCTTGGGATAAAAATGCCAACATTCAAACTCTCTCCATCTTCAATAAACCTCATGAAAGAATGCCCACGCTGTTTCTGGCTGACAGAGCATAAGGTTTGGCAAAGGCCACAAGGCATATTTCCCAGTCTGCCTTCGGGAATGGACACAATTCTCAAGAGGCACTTTGACAAGTTTATGGACCGTGGTTTGCTGCCTCCGGAGTTATGTAACAATAAAGAATGCGAGAACTTCAAGCTTTTTGATGACAAAAAACTGCTGGTCGAATGGAGAAACTCAAGAAAGGGTTTGTGGTTTGAAGACAGCAAGGGAAATGTTCTTCACGGAGGAATAGATAACGCGCTTGTCAATAAAACAAACAACAAGCTCATTGTTTTGGATTACAAGACCCGCGGATTCCCGTTAAAAGACGACACTCACGAACACTATCAGAATCAGCTTAATATTTATTCCTGGCTTCTTGAAGCTCTTGGCTTCAAGGTGGAAAACTTTGCCTATCTTCTGTTCTATTATCCTAAAGAAGTTTTAGAGACAGGGGAAGTTATTTTTGATACAGTTTTAAAGAAAATGAACCTTTCGATTGCAGATGCAGAAAAGCTATGGGCCCAAGCTTTGGAATTGCTCAATGGAGAATGCCCCTATGAGCATTGCGATTGGTGCGAGAGGTTTTGATTTATCTTTCCAAAAACTAAACTACACTCTTATCTTCCCCTCTTGCCAGTCTTTCAGAATCTTCTTTGCTGTTCTTGGCTCGTCAACCTCAGCTCCTTTCTTGAGGAAATGCAGTTTTCTTCCAAGATGCTCTATCAGAATTTCAATATCCCCTTGTGCATCAATTCCATAATACTTTTCCAGCAAACCAGGATATTCTTGCATTAATTTTAAAACAACAACATCTGGACTCTTTGCCCTGTCCCATGTTGTAGCTCCTATTTCCAAATGTTTCTCCATAAAACTTTGATTTCCATAAACTTTTTCAGAAACAGGAATTATTCCAGGAGTATCAATTAAATAAAGTCCTCTTGAAATTCTTATCTTTTGAACCCCTTTTGTATAACCAGCTTCAGAGCTTGTTCTTGCAACACTTTTTCCAATCAGCAAATTTATGAGAGAGCTTTTTCCAGAATTAGGATATCCAACAACTCCTATATTGATAATTTCTTTTTCAACTCTATGAGCCTCTATCTCAATCAATTTCTTCAAAACACCAGAGCCTCTTCTTTTTTTAGAAGAAAAGAAAAGACTTGGCTTCAAATCAGAGAGCTCTACATCTCTTTTTATTTTATCAATATCAACTAAATCAGCTTTGTTAAAAACATAAATGAGTTTCTTTCCCTGTTTTTTCACTCTTTGCTCTATTTCAACATTTCTTGTTTTCTCTATAAACCTTGAATCCAAGATTTCGAGAATTATGTCTGCTTCATCTATAATCTTGTTTATCATTAAAGGAATTGCTTCTCTGTGTTTGTTCATGAAATCAGGTTTGTTTCTTCCTGATTTTGCTCTTCCTAAAGTATTTGCCATTCATATAAATCCCCTATCATGTATATATGGCTTTCTTTAGAGGTTAAATTTTATAAAGCAGAAAATATAAAGATTTTTATGATAGCAGCCCAAAGCCAAAACCCAAGAGAAATGAGTTTTGAATATTTATTAGAACATTACGGCACAGCAGCAAATATCAGTCCTGTAAATGTTAAAAAAATGGGTATGAGGTACAGACATAAGCCTAATCCAAAATATGCTGGAGAATTTATTGCTAGAGAAAAAGCAAGAAGTTTGCTTGAGTTGGAATGTGAAAAACAATTAAATAATTTATCTCTAAGTGACTTATAAAACCCTTGCCTTGACAATTTTAACTTCTTCTAAGGGCCTGTCTTGGCTGTTTGTTTCTACTTTTGCAATAGCATCAACAACATTCATTCCTGAAACAACCTTGCCAAAAACAGGATGTCTTCCATCAAGAAAATTATTATCAACAAGATTTATAAAAAACTGGCTTCCCCCTGTATTTGGGCCAGCATTTGCCATTGCAATAGTTCCCCTATTATTCTCATCCAAATTTGTTTCTGTGAATTCATCTTCAATTTCATACCCCGGACCTCCAGCTCCTGTTCCGGTGGGATCACCAGATTGAATCATGAAACCATCAATTACACGATGGAAAATAACTCCATCATAGAAACCCCTTTCAACTAAAGACTTAAAATTTCCATCTGTAATCGGCATTTCAGAATATAACTGAATAACAATTTCTCCTTTTGTTGTTTCCAGTTTAACTTGCGTTCCTTTATCTTTTCCCATTTGACTAAAAAACAATATTCCAACTACCAAAATTAAAGCAATTATAAATGTTATTGTCTTTTTTTGCATATAATATTAAAAAGAAATTTGTTTTTAATCTTTTCTTCTTACGAAACCCTTAAAAAATCCCTTTTCCTTGCTATTATATCATGGACGAACTTCCATTGATTGCAGACAAATCTATAAGAGCATTTCTGGATAAATATGAAAAGATTCCAGAATGTTCTGCAAGAGAGCACCCATATCCGGGAAAAGTTTTTGCTGGATACTATCCGGGAAGAAATGTTTTTATGCAATGCACTAACTGCAATGGTTTTTATCAAAGACCTCCAACAGAAGGAGAAATAGAATCATATCAAAAGATGTTAAAATTGGAGGCAAGAGTTTTACATCTCGTCTAATATTGAAAATGGACCCTACTGTTCTTGCAGGTTTGCTCGGAGGTGTTGGTGGATTAACTCGCGGAGTTATTGGTTTGCTTAAAGCCATGAGCCTAAAGAGAAGAATTATCTGGAACTATTTTGCAATAACAGTTGCTATTGCAGTCATTATCGGAGTTTTCGTTGGAATAATATTTAATTTTGATCCTCGCCTTTCTCTGCTTGCAGGTTATGCAGGCACAGATATTCTTGAAGGAATTTACAAATCTTTTAATGTGCAGAAGGTTTATGTGAAGAGGAAATAAAATGCCCAAAAAAAGAGGATTGGGTTATCATGTTAAGCACAAATCAAGATTAAGTCTGCTTCTTGTATTAAAAATATTTTTTATATTATTCTCCTTTTTCATTGTGATGGCTGTCTTCTCCTTGCTTGCTCCATGGTCTACTCTAGAAATAATTTCATTGTCTCAATTGGTATACTGGGCAGTTGGCCTGGCCTTGGTTATTCTTCTGTATCTTTTCTTTGTAATAAGAATTATAAAATTGTTCAAATTTAGATAAAATGCCAACTATATCTGTTTTCATAGATGATAACGAAAAGAAAATTCTTGAAAGAAGAGCCAAGAAGAATTTGATGACATTAAGGGAGCAAGTTGAAGATATTATCAGAAGAAGTTCTGTTAACTATAAATCCGGTTCGCAAAGTGCTGCTAAAGTTGATGATAGACTTGTTGAAATTTTCTCAAGGCATAAGAAAGGCCGGAAGAGGAAATATTAGATATAAGAGGGAAATTCTTTTACTTCACTCTTTTTTCTTTCACTTGTTAGATTATTGCTTGTTTCTTTTTCTTCCAGCTTCTTTATCTTTTCCCTTATAGCCTCTCTGATAAACTCTGTTTTTGTCATGTAATTATGTTTCTTCATGATTTCTTCCATGGTTTTCCTGAATTCCTTCTCAAGTTTAAGACTTATGTTTTCCATTTTATTTATTATCAACTCCTCCAGCCAATTTATTTGCATGTCCAACTCTTTTCATAACTTCTGGCGGCATTCTCTTTTCATATTCTTTTAATGTGTTTTCTAACCCTACTTGAGAATCTACTTTTGTTTGATTAGCAATTTTTAACAATAAGAACATTGTATCTCCAATGAAATCAGAAACCTCTTCTTTATGTTCTGAAATTACCATCTTTTGTTTTTCTTCATCTACCCACTTAATTAAAGTCCATAATTCTCCAACCTCTTCATTTATATTTAACATTAAATCTTTTAAATTCCAATGATTACTCCAGCCACGAGCCTCATCAAATTCTCTGATTAAATTTTGAGCTTGTTTAATGTCCATTTTCCTCTTTTAATATCATTTAGTAATACTTAGTAATATTTAAACTTAACTAAGGGCATTTGTTCAGGTTTTTATTGATAGTATTAAGTAATACATAGTAATACTTAGCTTAGCCTAGACCTAGACAGAAGTACTATACATTTCTATAATGAATTGCATCCAATCTTCCAATATGCCCGTTTTCTCCTGGTTTGTATTCAAATCTTCCCCCAACATATAAACATCCACCGTCGTTTTTCACCATTTGCAAAGACTGTATATGAGCATCGCGAAGTCTTCCGGGAAGAAAAACTAGAACCTTTGCATCCATATCATCAACCCAGAGAGACAATCCAGATCTTGTAGGATGAGGAGAAATCACTGTCTGAATTCCTTGTCTTGGAGTTATTTGCTCAATTAAAGAACCAGTTATAACCCCTTCCAATTCTATATCTTGGCCACTAAATCTCGCAGGATTTCTAAGAATTTTTTCCCAGTCACTATTTGCCATTTTTGATTTACGTAAGAAGTACCTTTTAAATCTTTTTATTCAAGAATTATTTGCCCCCTATTTCTTGCTCATTACAGCAAGAGCAACAGCAGCAAAAAATAAGCCAACATCTCTGAAAGTTATAAGGAAAGAGCCAAGATTCGTGATAATTATTCCTGCTAATGCCAAGCATGAAACAATTGCAGCATAATATGTTTTCTTGCCCGAGAGCAGCCAAACGCCAAGAGCCATGTTGATTACATCATGCAAAACAAGAAAATAACCTCTAGTTACACTACTTCCAAGAAAAGTAGGAACATAGCCAATCCATGCCTGGGGATTTGCAAATGCAGAAATAGCAGCAAAGATAAATACAAAAGCAAGGCCTATTCTCAAGAAAAAGTTAGGAGTATATTTGAAGCTCATTTTGTTTTTTATTTTAATATAGTCCAATTTTTTAATGTTAATTCATCCTTGCCCGCCGACGATGGCTTTTTAATGTTAAATTTAATATAACTTTTTAATCTAATAATAATCAACCACCTGCAATATTTTCTCTTTTAACATTAACACTTATTCATATATTCTATTATAATCACTCTACAATTATCTTCCCGAAAAGCCCATTTATGATATGATCATGATAACCCCAGCTTCCGGCTTCATTGAAGACAAAGGTCCAGCTTTCTCCAGGAAGGATTCCACCACATGCATCAAAAATTTCAGTTTCCTCGCTTGTTCCACATTTTTCTATGTTTGAACCAGGGTAAACAGTATGTGTTGGATGCATTGCAGAAGCAGGCCAATGCTCTTCCGCATCTTTATTAACCCAAGCCACAGAGTCCCCAACACTAATTGTTAGTTCTCTTGGAGAAAAACCATTGGCAGTTATCTCAACCACATGTTCAGTTACACTACCACCGGTCTCATCTGGATTATTGACAACTCCTGCTGTCTTTATTGGGTTATCTAACACAGTGTTAAAAAGCCATAGGACTGCCAGAACCACAAAGATAAGAACAAGTCCGACAGCAATTCTTCTCGAAACCATTTTTTAACTAAAAAAATAGATTATTTAAATTTAATGTCAAAATCCAAAGCAAGAGAATTTATGCAGAATCTTTTTCCTGTCGGACAAGTTTTGATTTTCGTTTCTTCAAACACATGCCCTAAATGGCTTCTGCATTTTGAGCAAATCACTTCTGTGCGAGTCATTCCCAGGCTAAAGTCTTTTTCAAGCCTAACATTTCCATGCTTTGCAATTTCATAAAAACTTGGCCAGCCTGTTCCAGAATCAAATTTATGTTTTGAGTTGAAAAGCGGATTTCCACAAGCAGCACACTTATACATTCCCGATTTTTTATTATATAACAACTTCCCAGTTCCCGCCATCTCTGTTCCTTTCTTTCTTAATATATAGTACTGTTCTTTTGTCAGTTTCTTTTTGAAATTTTCCTCTTTCATTTTCATGTTTTAACAAGGATTTTTAAAATATATAACTTTATCTGATTCATGCCTAAGAATTTTAATGATAGATGTTATACAATTTTGAAAAGGGTTCCCAAAGGTAGTGTAACTACTTACAAAGCTGTTGCTTATGCCTTAAGAAGCAAAGCTTATAGGGCTGTCGGAAACGCCATGAACAGAAACCCTTATGCTCCTGAAGTTCCATGCCATAGAGTAATAAATTCTAATGGATTTGTAGGGCAATTTGCTAAGGGAATGAAAACAAAGGTAAAAATGTTAGAATCAGAGGGAGTCATTATTAATAACAAGGGTTTTGTTGACTTGACAAAATATCTGCACAAATTTTAATATGATAAACACAAAAGTTGTCCTATTGTCCTTGCTTGCGTTGGTGTTTGTTGTTCTTTCTTTTTTAGTTGACTGGCTTTTCCTGATTCCAGCCGTTTTTATATTTTTCATTAATCAAAAAGAATTAAAAAAGAAAAAGTAGTGTAACTAAGAATAGTGTAACTGGCTAGGGTAGTGTAATTATTTATTTTTTCTTAAAACTTTAAATCCTTCCCAAGCTACAAAGATGCCGAGAACAAACATTAACATTGAAACTCCTGCGAGAACATAATTTCCATTGCTGAAGTATCCCCCTGTTCTGAAAGTTAGATATAAAAGTGCGGAAAGAGTTGTTAGCAAGACAAAAACGGCAGGGATTATTATGAACTTTACTTTTATTTTTCTAGAAATGAAAAATGCGGAAATTCCAATCATTGTTATTGAAGCAATTAATTGGTTTGAAGTTCCAAAAAGCCGCCACATTGTCTCATATGAATTTGTAATTGCAAGAATCCATGCCGGAACAAGAGTTATTATTGTTGTCAAAAACCTGTTCTTGAGTTTTGGCGCAAGATGCTCTGATATGACAAATCTTCCAAGCCTTGTTGAAGTATCAACGCTTGTTAGTATGAATTGATTTACCATGAATGCTCCAAGCAGCGAAGCCACAGCCACGCTAACAACAGGAATTATATTCCCGACAACATTCCCAAAACCTGTTGCAAATAAGACAATCCATCCTTTTTCAAGAGTTGCCTGGAATGTCCCTGCCTGGCTTGCGCTGCCCCACGACAAGCCGGCTACAGCAACTATGGTTACAAAGACAGCAAGTGTGCCTTCCAAAATCATTCCACCATAACCTATCGCTCTCCCATCAGATTCTTTTGCAAGCTGTTTGCTTGTTGTTCCACTGGACACAAGTCCATGAAATCCAGAGATTGCACCGCATGCAACGGTAATGAAAAGAATAGGCCACACAGGGAAAACACTATTTGAGATGTAAGAAGGAGCATTAATTACAGGTCTTGCAATCAGGAAAGCAAGAATTCCAAGGAAAAGAATTATCGACATTTGTATTGCACTTAAATAATCCCTTGGCCTCAATAAAAACCAGACAGGCAGGACAGAAGCTGCAGCGGCGTAAACAAAAATCAAAGTTATCCAGATGTTCTTAAGAAGAACGGGATTATCTACAGGAAGATTTACAGGAACCCTTGACCCAATCCAGACAGAAAAGAAAATAATGACTATTGCAATAATGCTTGCTATTTTATAATTCCAATCATATTTCCTAACTCCAAGCCCGAGAATAATTGCCAGAAATGTTATAACCAAAAGTGGAATAACCAAATCTGGTTTTTCAACAATGCTTTCTGCCGTGGAAATGCTGAAAACAGTTATTATCAAAACAAGGGTAAGCCAAATCATCAATCCAAAAACCCATCCTGCTCTTGAATTAAGATATCGTTTTGTTATCACAGAAACACTTTTTGCTTTGTTTCTCACAGATGCTATAAGGCTTGTGTAGTCATGCATTGCTCCTATTAAAACAGCTCCAAGCAAAACCCAGATAATTACAGGAACCCATCCAAAATAATTCACGGCAAGGATTGGCCCTATTATGGGGCCAGCGCCTGCAATTGAAGCAAAATGATGCCCTAAAAGAAAAGGTTTTTTTGATGCAGAGAAATCAACATTTTCTTTCTGCGTTGAAGCAGGTGTTTTATTTTTGTTTGAAACCTTTATTCTGCGCTCAATAAATCTTCCGTAAAACCTGTAGCCGACTATAAACCAGACCAATGCAATAAGCAGGATTAATGCAGAGTTCATTTCATATGAAAGAAAAATCAAGTTAAATAATTAACGCTCTGTCAAAAACTAATTTTATAAACTTTGCTTCCATATTATTTGGATGGATGAATTGGAAAGACTGAAGAAAGAAAATGAGACCTTGATTGCTGAGGTTGAAAGGCTAAAATCAGTTAAGGCTAGCCAGAAACAAGGAATGATAAATAAAGCAGCCCGTGGGATTTTAATGTCCCGTGTTCCTTTCGGATACAAAATCCAAGATGGAAAATTAATGCCTGCTGAAAACTACAAGGAAATTGAAGAAGTATTTGAAGAATTTCTGCATGAAGGCATAAGTTTAAGGCAGCTCTCAGAGAAGCATGGTCTGTCCGTGAATGGATTAAAGAAAGTTCTGAAGAATTTTACTTATATAGGAAAGATAAAATTCAACAACCAGATTTATGATGGAAATCACAAACCCATAATTTCTTCAACCCTGTTTAACCACGTGCAGAATAAAATGGAGAATTTGGGGATAAAATAGCACAGATTTCTTTTTATACCCTATTTTCGTTTTTTAAATGAAAAAGAGATGGACAGGAGAGAGGATAGGGCCAAGCAGCATAGTCGTGCTTTAGAAATAATTGCTATCCAACCTGAAGCCTTTGGTTTTGAAAATACGTCGGATATTGCTCTCGAAATAACTCTTCCTGAAAATGGAAGAGCCATAACGGAAACAGATATAAAGCTAGTAATGGCAAACGGAGACCTTTATCTGGTAGAATTTAAATTAAGTAGTGCGAATAAATACAAAAGAAGGGCAAGACAACAATTAGAAAAAGCAAGAGGATGGTATAGAAGGCACATGGGAATCCCCCCGGATAAAATTTATACTCGCGTTATCTTCAGAAAAGATTATGCTGATTTTTTTAAAGATCTCTAATTATCTATAGCTAGTCTGTCTTTTTCTCCTTGCCTTGGAGTCTCCAGGCTTGTAAGCTTCTTTTCTTCTGACATCTGCAACCAGAAGGTTCCTGTCATAATCAAGGAAAGCGCGCTCAAGTTCTTTGCTTCCAGTGGCTTTTAAAAGAGCTCTTGATATTGCTATTCTTGCAGCCTCTATCTGTCCCTTTTCTCCTCCGCCCCTAACATTCACTGTAATATCAAAATTTTCTTTTCCAAGAATGTTTTTTGCGATTCTCAAAGGTTCCTCTATTTTCAACCTGTCTAAAAATTGAAGGATTTGGTAGGGTTTCCCGTTTATAGTAATTTTGCCGTTTCCTTCTACAGTGACTGCGCGGGCAACAGCTCTTTTCCTTTTTCCCGAAGTGATTATTCTATTCAGCATTTTATTTTTTCAACTCCCCAACATATATGAATTTTCCATGTTTTTCTTTTGCTTTATTCAAAATCGACA
>CAZGUQ010000010.1:0-9501 GCA_964529375.1 Candidatus Woesearchaeota archaeon | reverse complement strand
AAATCCATTTCATTTCCTCAAATTCATCTGAGAGTTTTTCTTTTCCGCTTATTATCTTTTTTGCTTCCCTGAATTTTTCAGGTATTCCAATATAGCACATTATTCTTCCTAATGCCGCCTTTCCCCTTGCTTGCCTATGAGACAGCATACCCCTTATAGCTCTTTTCACAATCATTTCAGGATTTCTTGAGATTTTTGGCCCTTTTTGCCCAGAACCAATTTTTTTTCTTTCAGCTTCAAATCTTTCTCTTATATTTGCTCTGTTTCCCGTAATAATTATTTTTTCACAGTTAACTATTATAATTTCTTCTCCGAGCAATGCCTGCTTAGCAGCATAGCTGGCTAATCTTCCCAAAACAGCATTTGTTCCGTCAATTACTTTTGTCATTTTTTCTCATCCAATGTAAAAATCCTCAAGCCCTTTGCATCAGGATTTTTTTTAATTTCTTCAAGTATGCTTATGGCATGAGACTTTGTTTTTAATAGTTTTTCTCTCGTCTTTTCTGAAAATGCGAATGCAATAACAGCTATTTTCTTGCTGATTTCTCCTTGTGAAAGGATTTTTCCAGGAATAACAACAGAATCTCCCTCTGAAGTCAGCGCTTCAATTTCGTCAAGATTAATTGCAATTCGCGTTCTTCTTGGACCAGAAAGAATTCCCGCAACCCTTATCCAAAGTTCATTTCCTGTTTTCTTTGCAGCTCTCAGAGTTTCAATAAGAATTGGATTTCCTTTTCTTTGTGACTGCTTTTCTATCTTTGTTTTTGATTTCATGTTAAATTTACAGAGAAGAATTTTTCTCTGCTAACGCCGAGTTTTAAGGATGAGCTATTTTTTATTAATCTCGAATCCTTGAAACGAGTCAACTCGCAGGTGAAAATTTAAGTTTCAGAGCGTTTAAAAGCTTTATGCCTTATGAATTCCAATCTTTTCAATTACTTTAAACACCTTTTTAATAGCGTCTTCAAGCGGCATTTTTTCAAGCATAAACGAAGAAGCCTCCTTATGCCCCCCTCCGCCAAGCTCATGGGAAAATAAGCTAGTATCAATGTCCTTTGAACGGAAACTTCCCTTTATCTTATCTTCCAACTCTGTTAAAATAAAAACAAAGGGTATTCC
The DNA here is from genome assembly GCA_964529375.1 of Candidatus Woesearchaeota archaeon. GTDB lineage: Archaea > Nanobdellota > Nanobdellia > Pacearchaeales > GW2011-AR1 > ASMP01. The sequence goes on along the minus strand of CAZGUQ010000010.1, from coordinate 8,382 downwards.
TCTGATATCCTGCATACACGTTACTCCCAGTCTAGTTTCGGCTTCATTTAGTTCACATTTTTTAATATCTTTTTGCAGCACAAAACTATATGCAATCTCTACACCACTAATCTCATCTTTTTTCATGTTGGAAAGAATTATTCCATATAACTTTTTTATATTCCAAGGATCAGAATTTATAGGCTCAAAAAATTCTTTTGCATAGTTTATTTTTCCTTTTTCAATTAGAAATTCGGCCTTTTTTATTGAATCTAAAGAATCTCCATGAACAAAAAAATAAGTATCTGTGCATATTCCTAAAAATAATCTCCTTGAAAATTCTGCATCAAAATTAATCTTTAAACTTTCAAAAAAATCCACAAGAACAGAGCAACATGAAGGGCTTTTAGGGTTTACATAATTCAAATTTCCAAAATAGCCGTTTGTTTGGTGATGATCTATATTTATCACAATTGTATTTTTTGGAAATTCTTTTTTTTGCATTTCTTCGGGATATCCTTGAAGGGAACCGTGGTCTAAAAGCAGTAAAACATCAAAGTCTCTAATATTATAACTACTAATCTCTTTTCCAAATTCTACTTCTTTCACAAAGCCAAAACCATTTAAGTTATTGCTTAACTCATCCTTGCTTATCAGAGTAACCTTTGCATTTGTGTTCTTTTCTAAAATATACTTTAGTGCAGTGCAAGAGCCAAGGCTGTCTCCATCTGGTCTAGGATGAAGGGGAATCAAGATATTCTTTGCTTCCTTGAGCTTCGCCCATATTTCTTCAAATGTGTTGTTTTTCATTTTAATCGTTTTCAAATCATGCGGGAAGAAGGATTCGAACCTTCGCAAGCACTAAGCTACTTGGTCCTTAGCCAAGCCCGTTTGACCGCTCCGGCATTCCCGCATGCCAGAACTAAGAAGGCGTATTTTTAAAATGTGGCGTTGAAAGGATTAAGACCTAGTTTCTCTATTTATCCAATCTTCATAACCTTTATTTGCCTTTACTTCAAATTTCATGACGCATGGTGTTTTATACGGATGAATCTTTTTTATTTCCATTTCAACTTTTTTCCAATTTGCTTTTTTGGTCTTTACTAAAGAAACTATTTCATTTGAATTTTCTATCTTATTTTTCCACCAAAAAGAGCTTTTTATAGGAAAATAATTTACACATGCTATAAGTCTTTTATTAAGAAGGTATTTGCCAATTTTTCTTGCATCTTGCATATTTTTATGTGTTATATAAATAATAATGAAGCCCATTTTAATATATATGACCTAACCTTAATAAATTTATTTAGAATCAACTCTTTTCAACAGCCTTAGCAACAGAATTAAGATCTTTTCTCAAGGCCTCTAGAGATTCCTTGAAAACTTCTTTAACATCCATCTGGCCAAAAGATTCAACAGTTATTATGAGATTTTTACCTAAAGCAACTTCTGCCTTTTTCTTTGCTTTTTGCGTCAAACCCTCAAGAACATCTGTAATTTCCTTCTTATTATTGTCAATAAGAACTATTTTTCCGCCCTTTTCCTTAATTTCCACATCAGGCAATATTTTCTTTACATCGTCAATAAATTCTTTATCCATAGTTATTTCTGCATAATTCCTGTAAAACATTAGTCCAGGAGTAAACTTTGCATGCTCTTCACCTCTTCCAAATTTAAGTGTGGCTGTAAATTCAAGCTCTTGTCCTTTATCAAGAGTTGTTATAGGAATTTCTTTGTAAACAATTTCTGCTCCTTTTATACTTTCAGAATAAACAATTCCTTCTTTTTTAACGCTTAATTTTACTTTTGTCTTCTCTGAAACACCATCCATTTTTAGAGGAATCAGGCCAACTCTATGAGCAATTGTTTCGTCATATAAAGGGGAATCATTTCTTGAAATCTCAAGCTCATCAATGGCAAAAATAGGAATATGATTCACATATCTTCTTATTGCATTTGCAAGGCCTTCTTCAATTTCTGCATCAAAAACAATCTGGTCTTTGTTTTTTTCTATGAGTTTCATTTTATATCTTTTAAACAAGAGTCCCTTTTAAAGCATCATATCTTTCTTCTAAATCTCTTACTTTATACATATAAGGATAATCAGAAAGTCTAGTTTGCAGTAAAAGGTTTCCCAATCTTTTCAAGTTAGAACTTGTGATTCCCAGTTTACCAATTTCCATTTTTTCCACAGTGTCTGTTGCCCATAAAAAAGATTCTAATCCAAATATTGACATTTCCATTTTATTTTACCTTAAACTTAATTTTTAAACCTATCTTATCGTGGTCTTCTCCTCTAAATCGGCCAAGCCCGGACGATTTTAAACTTACGGCCTTCTCCCCCGCCTACCGCCTTTCTTCTTAGGACCTCCTCTTGGAAATCTTGTTGTGTCAAGTATATTCAAAACTTTAAATCCTTCTCTTGAGAGGCTTTTTATTATTGAATTTGCCCCTGGTCCCGGAGCAGGATTTCTTGTTTTGGCTCTTATTCTAAAAAAAAGATTTCCGACACCAATTTCTTTGAGTTGCTCAGAAACACGCTTTGCAATGAACATAGCAATTGTCGGATTTGCTTTAAGTCTTCCATGCTTTGTTACCATTCCTCCAGTGACTTTTGCCAAAGTTTTTCCAGACATATCTGTAACATGAACAAGGGTATTATTGAATGAAGTGTAGATATTTACAACAGCTTCTGCCAGATCTTTCTTGGGCTTTTTTTCTTTTTCTCTCTCTTCTTCTTCAAGTTCTTTTGTTTCTTCCATTTTAGGTTCTTTTTTAGTTTCTCCGACTTCCATTGCTTCCCGGCTTTCTTCTGTTTTTTTACTCATTTTCTTTTATTTGCGGCTTCTTGATTTTTACAGAAATTTTTTCCTCAAGTTCAATAGGAACAATATACGACGGGCTGTCAACAGCTCTTCCATCAACCAGAACTTTTTTATGAGTTATCATCTGTCTTGCTTGTTTTGGCGTCCTTGCCAATCTTTTTTTGAAGACAATTGTCTGCAATCTCCTGTTTAAATAATCACTTTTTTCCAAAGAGAGAACGTCTGCAAGAGAACCGGCCTTAAGACCTATTTTTTTAAGTTTTTCAAATAAAATCTTTTGTTCTTCTTTGGTTTTGGGAATTAATCTTATTGCCTTTGATCTTATTCCTTTGACTGCAGAATCAGCCCTCCAGATCTCTATCTTGTTTTTCAATCCATAATCTTCTTTTATCTTGGCTTCCTCCTCTATTCTTTGCTTGTCAAAAGGCCTTTTCGGCCTGGAATATTTTTTATGTTTTCTTTTCATTTTATCTACTTAAATAATAATTATTTATCTGGCTTTTAATTGCCTGACCTTTAGATGAGCCCGTATCATAAATCGCTGCAAGAACCGATGAGGTTAATAAGAGACCGTAACTAATCAAAAAGAGATTATCATCAAGAATATTGTTATTATAAGTAGCAAGACCTTTTAGCATCCCCAATCCCCCAATAATTGTGCTTGTTGCTAACGTTTTTTCTAGATTATTCATTTTATTTTATATATTCTCCTTTTGGTTTAACTATTTCTTTCTTTTTGCTTTTGATTCCGACGCTTTTTCCCCTGTTTTTTCTGAAATGCGCCTTTGTTCTTTGCCCACGCACAGGTTGTCCTGCGGCATGTCTGATTCCACGGTAGCTCTTTATTTTTTTCAGTCTTTTTATGTCAAAATCTCTTTGAAGCTCAAGATCTGTGCTTGAGAGATGTTTATCCAACCCGCTTTCAAAATCTTTTCTTCTGTTGAGGAGAAACAAAGGAATTCTTGGATTTTTTATGAAATCTGAAATTTTTTTTATTTCTTCTGGTGCCAATGAACCTATTTTTCTGCTTTTATCTATTCCAAGTGTCTTGCAGACAGCGTTTGCCACACTCCATGAAACTCCCTTTATTTTTGTAAGTCCGGCATAAATTCGCATATTCCCTTCTATGTCTTCAGAGAGAATCCTTACGAGTTTTTCCCTGTATTTTTTTTCCTCCTCCTCTGTCTCGCTTCTTTTTATTTTGTTCTTTTTATTTTGTATTTGTTCCATATTGTTTTTAATGTGCAAATAATTTATGTCTTTCAAATTCAGTCAATTCCTGTATTATCCTCTTTTCTATGGCTTTTTCCGGATCTGGAAGATTTGCAATTCTTGTTTTCATTTCTTCAAGACTCTCAAAAGATTTTTCTTTCCTTTGTTTCAAAATTTCCTGCATATGTTTTTTTCCAAAACCGGGAATAAGCTCTATCTGATGAATTCTCTTGTTTATTGCCTCTGATTTATTGAAGAATTCAACAAACTGTTTTTCTCTTTCCTTGACAATTTTTCTTACGAACTCCTGCAGCTGTGTCTTTGCGCCTTCTGTAAGCTTTTCTTTATACAACCTTCCGAGAATGTAATATACCTTATCTCTTTTTCCTTCGCCTATGTAAACTCTTTCTCCAATTTCAAGCTGGATTCCACGGCGGGGAACAAGCTCAAGAAGCGTAAGATTGATCTCACCTATAGCCTGGGCTATTGGCATCATTTTCCTCTCCAAAGGATATCCGTTTGGGAGATATTCTAAGACTATTGCATACTCTTCTTTTTCCATTTTGCTTATCTAAATTCCTCGATTGCATCGAGTATTCTTTTTGATTCATCTTCGTCAAGATTCAAATCTATAAATATTTTATTTAAATCTTCCTGACTTTCAGGCATTATATCGATTATTTTTGAGATATATTCTTGTTTAATCTTCAAAAGCCCAAGACCAGAGAGCTTTTCCCTGATTTTTTTCCCTTCGCCCGGCTTTATCTTAACGAATTTTTTTATGAATTTCTTTGTATCTTCCTCGTTATCTTTCTGCTCTTCTATATATTCAACTGATTCGGTCATGCTTAACGGCTCTTTGTGTTTTATCATTTTCCTATATTTTTTATTATTTTTCTTAAATGAACAGGCCCAATTATAAACTTTTTTACCTTTTTATTGTCTTTGATTTCAACAATATATGCCTGCCCTCTTTTTTCCAAAACAACTCCTGTGCGGCCCTGAAGCCTTTTCGGGAAGCTGGATTTAACAGAAAATTCTCTGACAACAGAGACAGAATCCCCATTTTTAAGGTTTTGAAACCTTCGGCTAAACATTATTTTTCCGCGTGTTCTTACTTGTTTTTTGTTAGACATAATTTACTCAGAAAAATTCTCTTTAAAAATCTATCTCTATTATTCCTCCATAATCTTAAGAAAATAATTAAAATCTTTTTGGTTCCAGCCCTGTAACTCCTATAGTGTTTGTAGAAACCAAATCATCTTTATCTCTTGCATCTTCCATTTTCCTTATTATCGTACTGAACATCTTTTTTCCCCAGACACCTATTCCGCAAGGCTCACAAAAATCAACAACGCTATTTTCATGAATATCTTTTTTGCAATAAATACATTTTTTGGGCATTTTTCCTCTTTTAAGAGCTCTTATGGTAGGAGAGAAATGTGGTTTTTAAAGTTTCTTGTGTTTTTTAGCAATTATTCATACCTCAAAGCATCTGCAGGTTTTAATTTAGCTGCTTGCATCGCAGGAAGAACTCCTGAGGAAGCTCCAATTAAAAATGAAAATGCAAGGGCCCCTGCTATAAGAGGAAATCCAAAAACAGCCTTGAGGAAAGTAGTTCCTAACTGCACTGTAGCAATATATTCAACACCTTTTCCAGTTCCTATTCCAAAAAGAATACCTATTATTCCCCCTGTCAAACCAAGAAGCCCTGATTCTATGAGGAAAATAAGGAAAATATCTTTGTTTTTTGCACCAACAGCTTTCATGATACCGATTTCCTTTGTTCTTTCAAGAACAGAAGTATACATTGTGTTCATTATTCCAATTCCTCCAACCACAAGTGAGATAGCAGCTATCCCTATCAAAATTGCCTGGACAACAGCAAAGATTTCTGTGAATGTTTCAAGCAATTGAGAAAAAGACTGCACAGAGAAAGTTTCCTGTCCAACTCTTTCGTTTCTTGAATCTCTTAACTCCTCTTCAATTGCTTCTGCAACTTCGTCAGGATTAAATCCAGATTCTGTTTTTGCTACTATAACCCCTTCGTCATTTCCTGTCTGAAACAATTCTCTAAAAGTTTCCTTTTCCATCCATACAGAATTATCATCTCCAGAATTGCCCTGTTTTTTTAAAACTCCAACAATTTCAAATTTTTTCCCTTTAATTTCCAAATTGCTTCCAACTCTTAATTTTTTATCCCAGATATTTCCAAAGATATGGTTGTATCCAACAACTATTTTTGATCTGTCACTATCTCTCAATTGTCTTCCTTCAATTGGATTTATGAAATCTGTTCCCCCAAAAATTTCAAGATATTTTTCATTTACTCCATTAACAAAAACTATTTCCTGCTCTTTTCCATTTATGGCAATAGTCGTCCTTGTCAATGCCCCTTCTGCAAATTCAATCCCTTCTGTTTTTCTTATGGCCTCTAAATCTTTTTGGGTAAGAATAAGAGAATCATCTGTAACAGAACCAGGGGGAGCAAAAACTCTTGGCTGTATTAAAATTTTATCTCCACCAACCTGTTCGAATTGATCATTAATGAAATACTGCAGGCCTTGTCCAAGTGAAATCAAAGAAACAACAGCTGCAATTCCTATAAATATTCCAAGAACAGTAAGCCAGCTTCTTAATCCCCTATGCCTTAGGTTTTCAAAAGAAAGCAAGAAATAATCTTTAAACATAGGAGCTACCTCCTATCCATTTCTTTCTGTTTCTGTTTTCTTCTCTTTTTTATTTTTCTCCAGATATACCAAAGAATTAAGAGAACAAGAATTACAATAACATAAGTCATAGTATTGCTCTTGCTTGTCAAACCAAGCTGCAATGCCTGTTCTTCTGTATAAACTCTTATTGGAATATTAACTATTTCTTCTTGGTCATTATTTTCAAAATCTTTATAGAAAATCCTTGCTGACAAAACAGGATTTAAACTTTTATAAATAACATTAAAACTCGCTGTATCTGAATCATCTCCTTCAATTGTTCCAACAAATATCTTATCTTTTGAAAGAAGCTCAAATCCTTGAGGAAGAATTTGAACAGAAATAGATTTTATTTCACCTAAACCCCTGTTTATTATCTCAAGCGAAATTTGTCCTTCTCTTCCAAGAATAGCATTGCCTCTTGTTTCTGCTGAGAAATCAAGATCTGTTCTTGAAGAAACCCTTATTCCAAAACTTCCTTCTTTAGTAAAATTTTCAGAGCTATTATCAACATTAGTATATTTTATCTTATATAGAATATTATAATCTCCAGGAATTATATTTGTCGAAGGCCTTAATGTGAAGCTTACAGAATCATCATCATCTTCATCAAGATCATCTACGTCCTTTACAGAATTTCCTACAGAGGTAAAAGGAACTTCGCTTAAATCAAGGGAAATAGAAATATCTTCTATATCAAAGTTTTCATTATTTTCAATCTCGACAGTAACACGTCCTTCTTCTCCAGGATAAAGAGTAACATAATTACCATTAACAATAACTGCAGAAAGGAAACCCATAATAAATACTAAAAGAGTAGCCATCAAAATAATTTTTGATTTAGGTGTTTTCATTTTAATTCAGCAATCTGGTTATGGTTTATAAAATTTATTGTATTCATCTTTTCAAGGTTTTCCACTTTTTCCCCTGTCTTTTTGTAACCTTTTCAACTTTTCCGTCTTTTAGCCAGTATATTATTTTTGCGTATTTTTCTGCAATTTCAGGAGCATGGGTAACTATTATTATTGTTTTTCCAATAGAATTCATTTTTGTAAGGAATTCCATTATCTTAGATTCTGTTTTTGAATCTAAATTTCCAGTAGGTTCATCTGCAAGAATTACTTCTGGATCATTTGCAAGACTTCTAGCAATTGCAACTCTTTGCTGTTGCCCGCCAGAAAGCTGATTTGGGTAATGATCCATTCTGTTTCCAAGATCAACCATTTCCAAAAGCTTCTCAGCTCTTTTTTCTCTATGTTCTCTATCAATTCCCTGGAAAAGCATAGGAAGCATAACATTTCCTTTTGCTGTAAGATTTGGGATAAGATTAAACTGCTGAAAAATAAACCCTATTTTCCTTCCTCTTATTTGTGCTAATTCTGATTCTTCTAAATGTTCTATATCTTGCCCATCGAGATAGATTTCCCCGTGTGTTGCTAAATCAAGGCTTCCTGTGAGATTCATCCCTGTACTTTTTCCACTTCCGCTTGGGCCCATTATAGCAACAAAATCTCCTCTTTCTATAGTTATATCAACACCATCAAGAGCCTTAACAACGTTGTCGCCCATAAAGTAATGCTTTGAAACTTTCTTTAGTTCTATTATCTTGTTGTTTGCCTTTTCTTTCATATGTTTTCCTTGGGCTTCTGCTTTAA
>CAZGUQ010000009.1:3814-19725 GCA_964529375.1 Candidatus Woesearchaeota archaeon | reverse complement strand
TTTGCGCCTATATGCCTGTCAACTATGTCCTCAATTCTCCTCAAATCCTCAAATTTTTCTATTTCGTCATCTGAAAAATAATCACTGAATTGTTTTAGTGTTTTTATGTCGCCATTCAAATCTTTTTTCCATGGTTTAGCCTCATATTTTCCCTTGGATTTTCCGTTCGGTGCACTCGCGCTGAATTCACCAACATTGGTTTTTATAGAAACAAGAATTGTTTTTTCGTCGCGAGAATCAAAAACAGCTTTCGCAGTCACACTCTTTATTATAACCATAATTTGAAAAAAGAATTTTACTATATAAATATTGTTGAGTTTTTGTTTATATAGAAATCATGTTGTATATTCTGGAACTATTTGAATATCAATTTTAGCATCACTATATCTCGTCCCAAATTTGCCCCTTGCTCTAACATAAAGATATGCCCTGTCATTTATTCTTATTCTAACATGTTCTATTTCCTCCCAAGATTGAGCATCAACAGGAAGATGTTTTAATTCTATTCCATCATAACCTTCATTTTCCATTAATTCTAAACTTACTCCTTTTCTCATATCAGTGCCTTCATAAGCATGTCTTAAGGATGTTTCAAGACGGGATTCTTGCAATTTTAGAAACTCTTTATCTAAGACTTCTATTAGATAATCCATATTGTCAAAAAATAATGCCTGCATAAATTTTAGGAGATTTGAATCTTATATAATTATTTGTATATTAAAAGAATTATTCTTCCCCTAACTTGACTTCGCTAATACGGGTTTATTCTCCTCCGCCTTCTTCATCATGTATCTCTTCCTCTGCTTCTTCTTCTGGATTGACAAGGGTCATTATCTCCCCTTCTTTTGCAATTTCTTCCTCTTCTGCAGCCTCTTTTTCCTCAATCTTTTCGTCGCTTATCTTTGTTTCTTTCGGCCTCTTCAATGCATCTTCTTTTTTATGCGGGAATGGCTTTTTGACAGAAATTGGAAGAACGCCGGATTCAAATTCAATCTCTGCTATTTTCAGAGAATCATATTTGATTTTTTCCAGATACTCTTTGCTTAGCTTCACAAGCAATGGAGCATTCATTGAAATTTGAAGCGCTCTCGCTCCAAGAATCCTCGCTGTTTCATATTTCGTGAATTCTTTTGGGTTCATTTTTTAATAAAATAGGCCAACCATTCTGTTCTATGATTCATATTTGTTACGCGGTGTTCTACGTGTGCATGGATATATATAGACTCTCCCTTAATCATTTTCTTCGACCGATTCCCTTCTTTAAATAAAAGGTTTGCTGATCCGCTTACAACATAAACATATTCATCCCATTCTTGATTATACCAAGAACCATCTTCTGGACTAGAAGAACCTGTAGGAGAAACAATAGCCTCTATTTTTGTTCTATCATCTTCAAATAAAACTTTAAATATTTCTTTTCTAGGGCTTCTTGGAAATTTTGGAGCAGCTATTACTTCTATCATTTTATTTTAAATTGAATTTTCTATGCTTGAAAAAACTTTCTTTCTGACTTTTTCCGTCATGTCTATAACTTCTTCAAACTCTTCAATGCTGATTTCTTTTGCTTCTCCTTTTTGTATGGATGAAATAATGCCTTCTACGGTTGCTCCTATTGTAATTTTTGCTTCTGAAATATCTTCTTCTTCAAGAGTAGGATCAACAATCCATTTTTCTCCAAGTTTGTGTGCCGTTATCATGATTGGAAAATCTTTCTGAAGAGGAACTTTTTTGTCTGTCAATTCTCCATAGACAACTCTTTCCTCTTTTTCATCATACTTTGGAATTCTTGCCGATTTCAACGCAGCTATTGCACCAATGCCTGCTGCATCAACAAGATTTCCATCATCGTTTAAGGAATATATATCTATGTAAACAGCCCAGACTTTTTCTCCTTCTTTAATGCAAAGCTTTTCCATGTCAATGAATTTGCTTTCTCTTATTGCTCTGTCTGTTAGCCTTCCTATTTCGATTGCAGGGAACTTTGGAGGCCCTGACTCAAATCTTTCAGAGCTTAAAGGCAGTAATTCAGCAGAAACAATCAGGTTTCCCTTATTTGCAGAATCTGCATACGGTTCCATTACATCCATCTTAACCCCGACAATTACCTCTGTTTTTCCAATCCTAACACGCGCGCTTCCTTCTGCCTTTTTTGAAACTCCTGTTTCTATTTCTATTCCTCTGAACTCATCTGGTTTTCTGGAATCAAACCTTTTTCCTTCTGCAAGATATTGTCTTATTCTATTCGCCGTTATATTTGATGTTTCCATTTTAGTTTTTATAAAAAGTGATTTTATTTGGAATATATCCAAATATCATAGCGATTCTGGTTGGGATTGGTGGTTCATATCCTTTTCTTCTGAGGGCATCTCTTACCATATTAACAGTCCAGATTTTATGCTCTTCCTTATCGCCATGGACAATTGTTGATCTGTAAATTACTTCTTTTCCAGATAATTCAGCACGTTCTTCTGCTATTTTTAATTCTAAGCTTTCCATTTCTTTGCCGTCTCTAAGCCCTTGGTGTATCATTAATATCCTCCTTTCCCTTGTAATCCATTCTGGTTCGTCATATCTTGCCATTTTACAACTGCACACTCTCCTTCAATGCTTTTTTCTGGACTTCAAAAATTTCCTTGTTTGCTTTTTTTGCAAGCTTCAAGACTTCCTTCAATTCTTTGCCTGTTATCTTGCCGTCAAGCTGAATATGTGTTATCTTGCCGTCGTTGGTTAATGTTATAGGTATATCTGTTGCACCCTCTCCCTCTTCCCAGTCTTCCTCGTCTTTATTGACATCAACAACAAGATTTTTGTCAAGCTTTCCTATGGAAACACTGGATACAAGTCCTTTCATTGGAATTCCAGCATGTGCGAGAGCAAGAGCAGCAGCATTTATTCCAGCGCATCTCGTCGAGGCATTTGCCTGGAGAATGTTTATGTGGACATCAATTACCATATTGGGATATTTTTTTATCATGACTATTGGTTCAAGCGCCCATTCTGTTATCTTGCTTATTTCAGTGCTTCTTCTATTTGGTCCGGGTCTTGCCCTTTCCGAAACAGAAAAACTAAGCATGCTATAATTGCATCTTAATGTTCCTTTTTCAGGGTTTTGTGAATGTTGCGGATGCATTTCCCTCGGCCCATAAATAGCAGCGATTGCAATAGTGTCTCCAAAAGCGAACAAAGCAGAGCCGTCTGCATTGGGAACAACCCCTATTTTAGCCCGCATAGACCTTATTTCATCTGATTTTCTTCCGTCTGGCCTTGCAAATATTTTTTCTTTTGTCATTTTTAAAAACTAACTCCTGTTCTTTCTTCTGGCAGAATCTCGATAGGTAATCTAAATCCTTTTAAATCATTTTCTAATCTTGACATTGAAGAATTTTCACACAGAACAAAATATTTTAGCTCCCCATTTTCGCCAAGATCTTGGGTAATTCTCTCTGCAAAAGGCTCAAAGCCACGATTTTTTAGAAAATCATATAATTCTTTCTTGGTTCCTGGATTTATTGTTCCGCAATATTTTAAGGCAACTCTCTGTATGTTCATTTTATTTTTCCCGTTTGTCAAACCATTTCTCGACTTCTTCTGTAAGTCCATGGGTAAATGACTTTTCTGTTATGAAATTTATTGCTTTTTTCACAAGGATTTCGTCGTCTACATTGCTTCCGTTAATCCAGATCAATCCGTTCTGGCCGACAGTCACATTGCATCCGGTTTTGTTTTTTATCAGATTTATCATGCTTCCCTCTTTTCCAATTATCCTTGGAACTTTGTTTGAATTTATCTTGACTATTATTCCTTCTTCAATTTTTCCCAAACCTCTTATTTTTATAGTAAGATCTATGCCCCGACCGTTTATGTCAAAGATTTTCGCGACAACCATGTCTCCAATATCAAGGACCTCTGCCATACTGTCTTTTTGCACATATCTCGGAGTTTCAGATAATGGAAGAAATGCTCTTTCCGGCGAATCTATGTTTATCACCCAGCCGTTCATTGTTATGTTTTCAACTCTTCCTATTACAACATTCCCCCTTCTTGGCTGATAAATTCCAGACAGCGCAATTACCTTTACAAGTCTTGCTGATTCTTCAGCAAGTCCGTATCTTAGTGCAACTATTTCTTTGCCTTGTTTTTCTGTTCCCTCTCCAGGAAGATAATCTTCTCCTGAGACTATTACTTCTCCCGGAATTACTATTTTGCGTTCCATTTTAATTGTGTTAATTTCCAAAACCTATTTTTAATTTTACTACTAACTCAGATAATCTTTCTTCTACCCCTTTATTTTGAGGGTTTCTTAACAAATCTTTAGCAGCATTTCTTATTTCGCAATAATCATGACAGAACATTTGAAAATCACTAATCTGACTATGCCAAACATCAAGATATAATCCGTCAGGCATTTCCTCCGGGGTTTCAATATTAGCTAATCTCCCTAAATATTCTGGAGTAAACAATGTTGTAGTTGTCATATTATTCTTTCTCCTTAATTTCCTCTGTAATCGCACTTCCGTGCGTTATCGAGTTTAATTTATCATAAAAATCCATTAATAAACCTGCTGGTATGTTAACAATGACTTCTAAATCGCCGTTTGAAAGCCAATTTTCCTTTTCCTTATACTGACTGAAAACACCATAGGCTTTTCCTGTATGGATTGCAGGAACCAAAATTTTTATTCTCTTTGTTTCCATTTTTATAGGAAGAATTGCAGAAATTTTCTCAATAATTTCCGGAATTTGGGATTCTATTGATGTGTTTTTCACATTGACTCCGGACTGCTCCAAGGCTGTTTTTATTCTTTCTGGAGTATGGGGATTTCCTGTTTTGGGATCCACGGCATTTCTAGACAAAAAATCAACAACCTGCTTAAACTTTTTATCTCTCTCTTCATCTCTGTGTTCTTGCGTCAGGAGAATTTCTCCAGATTTTACAATTTTTCCTGCGATTGCAACAGTATCTGAAGTTCCGAAAGCTTCTTTCAAATCCTTTTCAGGAGCTCTAAATCCTTTTTTAGAATCTGTAAAAATAACATCTGATTCCAAGAAATCCATTGATGTTGATTGCCCCTTTTTGAATTTTAACGCCCTGTCCAAATCAACTATAATCTCAAAATGCTTTCCTGCCTGCTTTATTCTCGCTGTGGTTTGGGTCATTTTAAAATTCACTCCCAATGCCAATAACTAGTTCTAATTCATTTTGATTATCATTTTCTAGTATTTGTGCATCTCTTCTGCCCATTTTATCAGCAATTTCTATAATTTCTTTTGGTAGTTGAGTATAATCAATTTTTTTTCCGTTATAGAATAATTCGTGTTGATATAATCCTGGCGCAATTCTCCTTGTTAATAATCTATGCCTTCTATTAGTCATCTTACTTGACGAACTCCCTTAATTCGGTTTCATTCACCCTTTGGAGTTCTGCCACATCGTTCCTGACATAAACAAGTTCAAATCTTTCTAAATCAAAGCCCTTGGCTTGGACTTCCTTGAAAATATCAAGTGCGAGCTTGACTCCTTTCTTAATGTTTAATTCCGGCTTGTATCCCTCTCTTAATCTTTCTCTTATTTTTTCATCATTTTCGCCGATTGCGTTTGCGTGATAAGAAAAGTAATTTCCAGTAATGTCGCTGGTGTAAAGCTCTGGCTTTTTGGATCTGATTCCAGCAACCATTAAAGAAACGCCGAAAGGCCTTGCTCCGCCGTATTGGGTGAATTGCTGCTTCATGTTTGACATCTCTTTGATTATCAATTCAGGCTCTATAGGAGAATCATAGGTAATTCTGTGCTGCTGTGCAATCAACTGTGCTCTTTCAATAAGAACTCTTGCATCAGAGACAATTCCTGCAGCCCCAGCAATTATGTGGGAATCGACTTCATATACTTTATTAGCTGACTTTTGGATTACAAGCTTGTCCTTAACTCTCTTGTCAGCAAGAATAAAAACACCATCTGTACAAACCATTCCTATACTTGAACTACCAAGTCTGACTGTCTTCTGGGCATATTCAACCTGAAGTATTGTTCCTTCAGGAGAAAACATTGTTGCAGTCCTGTCATAGCCCATTGCCTGATGCTGCATGTCTATTGGCATATCCATTTTCTATTTTTCCTTTGAGAAAGTGTATAATAAACCTAATTTCTCTGTTTTTCTTCTCAACCAAAATTTAAAGTTTTCTGACATTTAAAAGGTTTTTGGTGAAGAAAATTTACAATCTTAACTTACTAACATATCCTGGACTTGACAGTAGGGATAATCTGTCTATGGGCTCATCAAGACTAAGATCATGATCTCTTGCTTTTCTTTTTGCTCTATTTGCATAAAATTTGTATGTGGATTCATCTACTTTTCTATAAAACCCCTCTAATTCAGAATTTTCCATTTCCACGATTCTGGATTTTGGTCTCGGACCAATCAAAGAAAAATCGCCACGTTGTGCCATAATTTCATAGAAGCGTTCGTGAATATCACGATACCCTGTGTCGGTTTGAAACATTTCAATTCTTGTTCTGCCAACTCTGCCACGATAACCTTTAATAAAAGTATTAGCTGGAGGAATCCTATCCTCTATTAAAAATATAAATGCCAAGAAGTCTAATTGATTCTTTGTATACTTAGCAAAATTTCCCCTTTCATCTTCTTCACCAAGATTCAACGGGCTCCATACTCTTATATGATGGGCCAATTGAAGCACTTCATCCAGAGATAAAAAATCTCTTGGTTTAGTTACCATCCTTTAGCATATAGACCCTATTTAAAAACTTTATCTTTTTCCCAACCCCTTAATCGTCCCGGAAACCCTTACAACTGTTATGTTTTGCGGCCAGGCAGCAAAACTAGCTCTAACATGATCTACAGAGTTTCTGTTAACAGCAATAATAGCAGTATCTTTTCCTCTCTTAATCCATCCTAAACTGGCCTTCGACATTCCCAAAACCCCTATAAAATCCAATATAACTTTTTCCACATCTCCTATTTTGCCTTTAACAAGAAGATATCTCTTATTTTCGCGCATGCTTGGTTTCAGGGGTTTCATATATTTTTAAGGGAAAACTTCTTTATAAAATTAGCCCACACTAACCAACCTAAAATTTAATAATAATCGCTTTTTACATTAACCATTTCCCACACTTAATATTTTTAAACTCATCAAACTTCCTTTATGAAATGGAAGTTTGTACTATAGGCGGATTTGAGCAGGTAGGAAAAAATATGACTGCTGTGAAAATCAAGAATGATGTCTTTATTTTTGATGCTGGAATCTATTTGCCTGCAGTAATTGAAATTCAGGAAGAGGAAGCTCATGAGCATATTTACAATGAAAAAAACTTAAGAAGAATTGGCGCTCTTCCAGATGATCTTGTTCTTGACAAGCACGGTTGGACAGATAAAGTAAGAGCAATAATAATAGGCCACGCCCATCTTGACCATCTGGGAGCATTGCCCTATCTTGTACATAGATATCCAAATGCAGAAATAATTGCAACACCATTTACAATGGCTGTATTAGATGAAATTTTAGAAGGAGAAAAAATCCATTTAAAAAACAGAAGGCGGACTGTCAAGGAAGATTCAACATACGTTTTCAATGGTTCTTCAGGCCAGATAAAATTTGAATTTATTCATACAACACACTCAACTCTTCAATGTGTTTTTATTGCGATGCATACTTCAGAGGGAACTTTCTTTTATGCTTTGGATTTCAAGCTTGACAATTATCCCGTTATAGGAGATCCTCCAAGATACAACAAGCTTAGAGAATTAGGAAGAAAAGGAGTAAAAGTTCTTGTTCTTGATGCTCTTTATTCAGGAACAGAAAGAAAAACTCCTAGCGAAAGAATTGCCAGGAATATGGTTGAAGATGCAATGGCTTCTGTAAGAGACAGAAATGCTGCTATGATTGTAACAACTTTCTCTTCTCACATCTCAAGACTGAAAAGCATTGTTGATTTCGGCAAGCGAACAGGAAGAAAAATAGTATTCATCGGAAGAAGTCTTAACAAATACGTAACAGCAGCAATAAAAGTCGGACAGTGTCCTTTCAGAAAAGAAATAATAATGATGAAATATAGGAACCAAGTGGATGCTTTCTTGAAAAAAGTAGAAAAAGAAAGGGGAAAATATCTTGTTGTCTGCACAGGGCATCAGGCAGAACCTGGTTCAATACTTGACAGGATTGTGAAAGATGAAACCCATTTAAAACTTAGAGAAGATGACAACATAATTTTTTGCTCCAGCGTAATTCCAGACCCTGTTAATATTAATGCAAGAGACAGGATGGACAAGAGGCTGAAGAAAAAAGGCGTAAGAATCCAGAATGATGTCCATGTTTCAGGCCATGGCGGCAGAGAAGATATGAGAGACCTTGTAAAAATCCTGATGCCAAATCATGTAATTCCCGCCCACGGGACCTTGCGCCAGGAAACTCCAATGATTGAACTTGCTTCAGAGCTCGGATATAAATTCGGAGAAACTTCTCACTTAAGTCCGAACGGGAATATTCTTAGGTTTGATTGATCAAATCTTTTGGTTGGTTTTAAAAAGAATATTCTAACATTAAAAATTTTATTTGAGATTAATGTTTTCTATATTAAATATTATATCAATTTAGAGTGAGTTTACGAGCGAGCATTTTTTAAATCAGTTTCCCCTTATTTCATCATGCCAAAAGAAGAACTTGTAGAGGGAATAAAACAGGCTTTATCTCGGGGAGAAAACCTGGAAAGAGCCATGACTACTTTTTATAATGCAGGTTACAAAAAAGAAGAAATAGAAGAGGCTGTAATGTCTTACCAATCTCCGGGATTTTTCCAGCAGGCACAGCAGCCATCAACAATGACAAAACCAAAACCATTGGCTCAGCAAGAGCAGCCAAAACCCATCCAGCATGTTTCAGAATATGGAGCAAGACAGCAAAGACCTCCAAGCAAAACAGGGATGATAATAACAATTATTCTTGTCGCAGCTCTTCTTTTATTGCTGGGAATTTTAACAGTTGTCCTATTATTCAAGGACGAAATATCAAGCCTTTTAAGCGGCTTATCTTGGACAGCGTTGCTTTAAATCACAATCAATTTTATATAGTTCTAGTTTGATTTTGCTTTATAAGAGATTTATCTTATAGGAGATGATAAAATGTTAAATGTAAAACCAGATATCGCCCAAGAAAATTACAGGAAAGGTGTTAATGTAAATAAAATTAGACTAGAAAAAGAGGTGATAATATTTCCATCAATTAAATTCACATTAAATAAAAAATGGTGAAGTTTGCCCATATAGCAGATGTACATTTAGGGGGTTGGAAACAGCAGCCACTTCAGGATTTAAACTTGGCTTCATTCAAAAAAGCAGTAGAAGTATGTATTCATGAAAAAGTTGAATTCGCCGTTATTGCAGGGGATTTATTTGACAATGCTTTTCCTCCTATAGATGTTCTTAAAGAGACTTTTGCAGAATTCAAAAAATTGAAAGACGCGGGAATTCCCTGTTTTCTTATAGCAGGCAGCCATGATTATTCTGTCTCAGGAAAGACTTTTCTCGATGTTCTGGAAAAAGCGGGGTTCTGCAAAAATGTCGGAAATGATTTTGAAGATAAAAACGGAAAGCTCATGTTAAATCCCAGCATCTATAAGGGTGTTGCAATATATGGTTACCCTGGAAAAACATCCAGCCTCGAATTAAATGATTTGCGGAGAGCACAGTTTAATGAAGCTCCTGGAATGTTCAAGATTTTCATGTTGCATACAACAATTGACAAGGCCCGCGGATCCCTACCTATTGATGCCTTGGAAACAGACAAAATCCCAAAGGCAGATTATTATGCTCTTGGCCATCTGCATATTGATTTTCAATATGAGAATTTTGTTTATCCAGGCCCTGTTTTTCCAAATAATTTTCAGGAGCTTGAAGATTTGAAGCATGGAAGATTTTATATCGTGGATTCCAAGCTGGAAAAGCCATTAAAAAGAATTGACTTGAAAATTAAAGAAGTTATTTCATTTGACATAGAAGTAAAAAATGCCCTAAGAGCAACAGGGCAGATACTTTCTGAAATGGAAAAACATGATTTGCAAGACAAAGTTATTCTTCTAAGGATTCGTGGATTGCTTGAAAGTGGAAAACATTCCGATATAAAATTTGCCCAGATTGAAGAAGCTGTAAGAAAAAAAGGAGCTTACTTCCTTCTGCGAAACACAAACGACTTGAAAACCAAAGAGGCAGAGGCAGAAATTGCATTAATTGAAACAGAAAATGTGGAAGAAGAGGCCATAAAAAAACATTCTGCACAAAATCCATCAACATTTAACAATCTTCTCCCCCAAATAATGGCTGCATTTTCAACAGAAAAGCAGGAAGGAGAAACAACAGAGGTTTTCACCTCAAGGCTTATGGATGAAACTAAAAAGATATTTAATATATAAAAAATGCAGATTAAAAAAATAATCTTAAAAAACATAAGAAGCTATGAAAATCAAATCGTTGATTTCCCAGAGGGATCCACGCTTCTTTCAGGAGACATAGGCTCTGGAAAAACATCTATTCTTCTTGGAATAGAATTTGCTCTCTTTGGTCTTCAGCCAGGGCAGAGAGGCGGTTCTTTGCTTCGAAACGGAGAAAATGAAGGGGGCGTTGTTCTTTACATTGATTTAGATGATAAAGAGATTATAATCGAGAGAAAATTGAAAAAAGGAAAGGCAATTTCCCAAGATTACAGTTCTATAACCATTGATGGAGAGAAAAGAGAACTATCTGTCACAGAGCTTAAAGACAAAGTTCTTGAACTTCTTTCTTATCCAAAAGAATTCTCAAAAAAACAAAACATTCTCTATAAATTCACAGTTTATACGCCGCAAGAAGAAATGAAGCAGATAATACTTGAAGACCCAGAAACAAGAATAAATGCGCTTAGGCATGTTTTTGGAATTGACAAATATAAAACCATAATTGAGAATGCCAGCATAATTGCTTCAAAGCTTCGTGAAGATAAGAGAATGAAAGAGGGACAAATCGAGAGCTTGGAAGAGGACAAGGCAATTCTTATCTCCAAAGAAGAAGAACTGGAAACAAAATATCATAATCTTGTTTCTGTTGAGAAAGAACTTTTTCTCAGAGCAGAAGAAATGAGAAAATCTCAGGAAGAGCGGGATTCCATCTCTGCCAAAATAGAGGAAAGAAACAGGCTTCACCAAGAGATAGAGAAAACGAAAATAATGGTTGCCAACAAAAAAGAAACCATGTCTAATAATGGCAAGATTATGGAACAATTGCAGGCAGGGATTTTGGAGCTGGAAAGCCTGAAATTTGACGAAGCCAAAATTTTCGAGATTTCACAACAGATAGAATTCAGAAAAAAAGAAAAAACAGAAATAGCCGAGGAAAATCTAAAAGTCAGCTCCCAAATAAGTTCCCTCAACCTAAAAAATCAGGAAAATAAATCTGTAAAAGAGAAGCTAAAGAAGATAGAGATTTGCCCGACATGCCTTCAAGATGTTGGCCCTGTTTACAAAAGCAATGTGATGAACAAGCTTGATTCTGAAATTTCAGAAAATCTCAAGAAAATAGAAGAGCTTGCTTTAGATAAAAAAAGAATCATGGAGAACATGATTAAAATCGAGGAATTCGTTTCTTCAAAGGAAAAAGAACTTTCTGATTTAAGGCTGAAAAAAGTAAGATTACAGGAAATAGAATCAAAGAGGTTAAGGCTCCTGGAAATGGAAAAGTCAAACGAGCTTCTTGTAAAAGACATTGAAATTTTAGATCAGCATCTGGAAATGCTCTCAAAAAGCATATTTGATTTGAAAAAATTTGAAACCATTCTTGAGCAAAGAGAGAAAGAGCTGAAAGAAGCCATAAGACAGGAAAGGATAGCTGAGATAAAAGTTGCTGAATTAAAAAAAGAAATTGAAGTTTTCTCCAGGCAGATAGAAGAATTAAGGACGCGAATAAAAAAAACAGAGGAAATAAGGGAAAAGTTGGAGCAGATAACAAAGCTTGAATCTTGGATCTCAAAGGATTTTGTTTCTCTCGTGGCATTCACCGAGAAAAATGTTATGATGAGATTGAAATCTGAATTTTCAATGCTTTTTGCAGAATGGTTCTCAATGCTTGTTTCAGATGTTTTTGAAGTCAGTCTTAATGATGAATTCACTCCTGTAATAAATCATAGAGATTATGAAATAGACTATGCTTATCTTTCCGGAGGCGAACGAACAGCGATTGCCCTTGCCTACAGGCTTTCTCTTAATCAGGTTGTAAACTCTCTGCTGAGTAAGATAAAAACAAGAGACATTGTAATTCTTGACGAACCAACAGACGGATTCAGTGAGCAGCAATTAGATAAAATGAGAGATGTTTTGCGCCAGCTTGAAGTCAAGCAATTAATAATAGTCAGCCACGAACCAAAAATAGAAAGCTTTGTAGAAAATGTTATCCACTTCAGGAAAGAACACGGCATCTCAAAGATGGCAGAGGCGAGGCTTATTTGAAGGTAAAAATCTTTTTTAGCAGTTTTAATAGAGATACTCAAGATGAAAAAGAGGTGATAAAATTGTTCTTGAGATTAATAATGACAAATAAAGTTTTCCGAAAACTTTATAAAACTGGCTTTCTGTTATTTCATAGGTTGATTCTGAGGTAATTAAGGGATATTACAAATACGAAATAAAAAGAAAATGGAAATGGATGCAGAAGTAAAAAAATCTATTCTCAAGACGGGAACAACAATACTTGGAATTGTCTGCAAAGACGGCGTTATAATGGCTGCAGACAGGAGAGCAACAGCAGGAAATCTTGTCCTTAGCAAAAATGTTCAAAAAGCTGTTCAGGTAAATAATTATTTAGTCATGTCCGGCACGGGAAATGCCTCTGATATAGAAATGCAGAAAAAAATAATCTCTGCCCAATTGAGATTAAAAGAATTGCATTCAAAATCACGACCTACTGTTAAACAAGCAGCTAATTTGATAGGGATGATTACATACCAAAATATAAGGCAGCCGTCAATGTTGCCAAGCATCGTAGGAACCCTTGTAGCCGGATTTAATGAAGACGGAACATCAGAACTTTATACTATAGAACCTGCAGGAACTGCAATGAAAGTTGAAGATTACGATGCAAATTTTGGTTCAGGCATGCCATTTGTTCTAGGCCTTTTAGAAAGGCAATACCATCCGGAACTTTCTGTAAAAGAGGGAATTGAACTTGCTCTGGAAGCAATAAAAAGCTCAACGCAAAGAGATACTGGAAGCGGAAATGGGATTGATGTTTTTACAATAACAAAAAACGGAATAAACCATGTAATAGAACAGGAAATTTCTCCGAATTACCAAAGCAAAAAAGCAAGTCCAAGGTCAGGGAGCTTTAAGGACAAATGAAAGAGTAAAATACATAATCACACTCATTTTTATTTTTATATAAAAGATGACGGACATTCTAAAGCATATAACTAACAAATTGCAGCATAGCGTAACAGAGGCTAATTTTGAAGGTGCAAACATAGTTCTCTATACAGACAATGAGAATTTTTTCAAAACAGGAGAGTCAAAGATTAAGGAATTAGTTGATGAAATAAAGAAAAGGATTGAGCTAAGAGCTGATCAGAAAATCCTCCACGAACAGGAAAAAGTCAAGGAAGAAATACAGAAAATTGTTCCCGAGGAAGCAGAGATAACAAACATTATTTTTGATGCCCACAGAAGCATTGTTATTATAGAAGCAAAAAGGCCTGGGATGGTCATAGGAAAACAAGGAAGCATTCTGGACGAAGTAAAAAAAGCAACTCTTTGGACCCCCCATGTGCAAAGAAGCCCTGCAATAAAGAGCCAGATTACGGAAAACATTCGCGAAGTTTTATACGCAAATAACAATTATAGAAGAAAATTCCTTAATTCAATAGGAGAAAAAATCTACAAGGAATGGAACCCTGAAAAAGTTGAAGAATGGATTCGCTTGACTTTCCTGGGAAGCGCAAGAGAAGTCGGGAGAAGTTGTTTGCTTTTGCAGACACCAAACTCAAAAGTTCTTCTTGATTGCGGGGTAAATGTTGCAGGCCATGGAAAAGACAGATTTCCTTATTTTGATATTCCTGAATTTAATATACAACAGCTGGATGCTGTAATTCTTAGCCACGCTCATCTTGACCATGTTGGTCTTCTTCCATATTTATACAAGATGGGATATAAGGGTCCTGTTTACATGACTCATCCAACAATGGACGTAGCTGCTTTACTCTGCCTGGATTTTATTGGCGTTGCATATAAACAAGCAGCAACTCCTCTTTACAGCTCTAAAGACATAAAAGAAATGGTAAAGCATACTGTCTGCCTGAATTTCAATGAAGTCACAGACATAGCTCCCGACATAAGAATAACTTTTTACAATTCAGGACATGCCCTTGGCTCTGCTATGGTTCATTTTAATATAGGAAATGGCTTGCATAACTTCCTTTATTCTGCAGATTACAAATATGCAAAAACACGTTTGCTTGATCCTGCAGTCACCTCTTTTCCAAGGATTGAATCTGTTCTTACGGAAGCTACTTATGGCGCAAAGACAGATGTTTTGCCACCGAGAATAGAATCAGAAGAAAAGATGATTAGCATAATTAACAAAACAATAGAAAGAAATGGAAAAGTTCTAATTCCAGAGCTTGGTCTTGGAAGAGCGCAGGAAACAATGCTGATAATAGAAGATGCAATAAAAGCCGGGAAAATGAAAAATATTCCTGTTTATATTGACGGAATGATTTGGGATATTAATGCAATTCATACAGCTTATCCTGATTTCTTGAGCAACAATGTAAGAGCTTCTATATTCCAGGACAAGAATCCTTTCGTTTCGGAAATCTTTTCCCGCGTCGGTTCCCATCAGGAAAGAAAAAAAGTCATTGAAGGAGGTCCTTGCGTTGTTCTTGCGACTTCCGGAATGCTCGTCGGCGGTGCTTCTGTTGAATATCTCAGAGAATTCGCCGGAAACAAAAATAATTCGATATGTTTTGTCTGTTATCAGGGCGTTGGCTCTCTTGGAAGACAAGTGCAGGAAGGTCTTAAAGAAACAAGAATGATAGTTGAAGGCCATGAAGAAATAGTTGAAATCAATTTAGAAGTTCATACAATAGCTGGCCTTTCTGCCCATGCAGGCCGCAATGAAATTACAGCATTCTTCAGCAACATGAGGCCAAAGCCAAAAAGAGTAATGATTAATCATGGGGAAGTTTCAAAGTGCCTTGATTTGGCTTCTGCTCTTTACAAGTTGAATCACGTTGAGACAAATGTTCCCCGTGTTCTTGAGACAGTTAGATTGAGATGATTTTATTTAATCAATTTAAATTTAGTACAAAGTCATATAATCTTATTATATAACATCTTGATGTTTTTGGGTTAGTAATATCATATTAATCCGAGTGAGTTTACGAGCGAGTCATTAAATCTTTAAAAACCTCTTTTCCCAACTATAATAATGAAGCACAATTTGAAGATTACCTCACTTCTTATAGCAATGTTTATCATAACGCAATTTATAGGAATTTATGTTGTTAACTATTATTCTCCAGAAGACAGAGTTTTACCGTTTGGTCTAGAACCACCGCAGCCACAGCAGCAATCTGATTATAATGTTTTTCTTTCATCAATAATTTTTGCATTTATTATTGCCGTGCTTATCTTCTTTTTATTTACGAGATTTAAGCTAAGTTTCATATTGAAGGCATGGTTCTTTGTAGTCATTGTTCTCGCGCTTTCTGTCTCTCTCCTTGCAATATTTTCAATAACAAAAATAATAATAGTGGTAGCAATAGCAATTCTCCTTGCGATAGTCAAGCTTTCTGGAAAAAGTTTCCTCGTTCACAATGCCACAGAACTTTTAATTTATCCCGGAATTGCAGCTGTTTTTGTGCCTATTTTGAATATATGG